>CAJQQM010000225.1 GCA_905480485.1 uncultured Aureispira sp. | reverse complement strand
TTATCTACGTGTTTGTAAATATCATTATTGAGCATATTTCTGCTCAATACGGCTGTTATTGTACTATTTTCTGTGTAGTGTTTGTACCCTACGCCTATGGTATAATTCCATTGGAAATAAACAGGAAGACGTTGTAGCTGAAAGCGTTGAACTTCTGTTTTGTTGGCTGCTAAGTTGAGCTTAAAACGATCACATGCACCAAGACCAATTACATAAAATTCGTTTTTATCATCAAATCTTGTTCTAAATTTGAACTGAAAATCGTTGTAAATTGGAAGAAAGGGAAGGTCGAGGGCCTGAAACAAAAATTGCAGGTAAGATTGACGAATAGAAAACAAAAATGTCGTCTTTTTGCCAATAGGGCCTTCAAGTGTAGCAGCTAAATCGCTTGTACCTACAGTGGCCGTAAACCCTATACGATCATCGCGACCATTTTTTTGGCGAAAGTTGAAAACTGAACTCATCGTATTGCCTCGATTGGCCGGAAAGGCAGAGCTATAAAAATCTACCTCACGAATAAAATCGACATTAATCAATCCGTTTGGCCCCCCTGAAGAACCTTGGGTAGCGAAGTGATTGATGTTTGGGATTTCAATATCGTCTAGATAAAAACGGTTTTCGCTAGGACCACCGCCTCTAATCAGTAAATCGTTTCTGAAACTAGAGGCGCTTGTAACACCGGGTAAAGAACGTACCACTTTAGATATATCTCGATTGCCACCGGGATTGCGTTGTATTTCGGCAGTACCAATTGTTTGGAGCGAAACGGGACTTTCGGCTGGTTTTTTAAAAGCTTCGGCTTTTACAACAATCTCCGTTAAATTCTCGGTCATGTCCTCCATCTTAAAATCAATCATTGCTGGTTTAGAATTGGTGACTTGCACCTCAGCTATTGTTTGTGTTTTGTACCCCAAAAAACTAACCGTAATGTTATATAGGCCAGGCTCTAGATTTTCTAAAATGTAATTACCATCTATGTCTGTAGTTACCCCCACAGGCTGGCCTTCTATCGAAACATTGGCAAAAGGAACCGACTCATTACCCTTGGCTTCTACTACTTTACCTTTTATGATACCGTTTTGTGCATAAACAGAAATATTTAGGAATAGGAATAGGAATGCAAGGAGGTGATTTTTAGATAGTATTATTTTCATTAGATTATGTAAAATGTGTTGATTAAAAAATGTCCTTAAAACTACATAGATACAACACGATTCGATTCTATTTGTTGAGCAGAAATTATTATTTATTATTTCGAAGGAATAATTTGCCCTTATACGCCACTTTAAATTATTGTTTTTCAGTTAGATATGTCTTTTATTTTGAGGCAAAATTATTCTAATAAAATTATTGCTTAGGCCTTGTATAGGACTATTGAATTTGTATTTTAAGCTTTTTAATAGGGCATTATATTGGGGGGGCAAATCCGATAAATCAGCCTTTTAAGGTCTAGAAATTTTATATTCCAATCAATTCAATCCCTGTAAATTTTATAGGGTGGATATTTTTTAATAAAGAATAAATTGTAAATTAAGGGACTTGGTAATAGTCCTGTCATGGCTAAAACAATTCTAGGGTAGGGCAAGTATTTGTTGTTGATGCTTTTTATTGCTTTTATTAATAATAAATTAAAACTTAATGAATAAAAATAGTGAGGAGATGAAAGCATTGTATGAAAAAAGCCCTTATCCGCAGGTTTTAAATGCTATTCAAATGCAAACAGTTCCTATGTTGATTCATTGGATTAATGCAGCGGTGGCCCCTAACGGAATAGCATTGCATCCGCAGGCAACTATTTTGAGTGCCGGTTGTGGTTCAGGTGATGAAGTATTTTTGTTGGCAAAACAGTTTCCTGAAGCGCGCATCACTGGTTTAGATTTTAGCGCGACAGCAATTAGAATCGCCCGAGAAAAAGCGGTAGCGCTGCAACTAAAAAATGTGGTCTTCGAAACTGTTGATTTGACCGATGATGCATGGGTGTCTAAGGATCAGCGCTTTGATTTTATTGCTTGTCATGGCGTAGCTGACTTTGTTGATGCGCCTCAAAAACTTTTGTCCAATCTATCGAATTGTCTTTCGGAAAATGGGGTTTTATGTATCACCGTAAATAGTCCACATCATCCTGCTGCTCGTATTCAAGCAGCTTATGCTCAACTTTGGGGTCGCTCTAATACCGCTTTCGAAGATTCAGAATCACATCGCAAAGGTTTAGAAATGATTACCCAATTGATGGGCCAAACGGTAGGTATTGAGGGCATAGAAAAGGCACCAAAAGCCTACTTAGATGTAGATATATTTCCTCCTTTTGCCCAACATTTAGCGGCAACCACCTGGATCGAATATGCTCGTCAAGTCAAACTTAATTTTGCAGGTACTTTAGATGGGCCTGTAGCGCTATCACAATTAGAGGATAAAGTGATGAATTTACTCTATCATTTTGATCGACCTTCGTTTTCAAAGTGGGTTTTAGCCTTGCAAAATAAACCAGGAACACAGTTGTTGTTTTGTAAACATACGCCTGCCAAAATATGCTTCAATTCGAGTCAAATAAGCGATTGGATGCCTAAGCTGCAGCCAATATTGGGACAATTGCCCCTAATGAACTGTGACCCGCTCGAACCTCGGCCTGTTAGGCTGCGGTTTGCCGGAATGCCTGACCTAGTGCTCAATACGCGCGCTTACGATTTAGAAGTGTTGCGCCGTTGTGATGGTCAAAATATGCTCAAGGATATCATAAAATCAATAGGAGTGGAGCAGTCTCAAACTAACTTGTGGACTCAATTATTCAGGGCCTATCAATACGGGCTAATTTCTTAAGGTTTAAATGGCTTTTAAGTTGGTAATTTCTGTCCAACCTCTTTTTCCATCCGTCAACAGGATTTCATTCCATCCATCTACTTCTTCCAAAATCGTCACCTTGGTACCTTCATGCAAGATAAAAACATCCTGACTAGAGGCAGAAGGGGCCGATTTGATATAGCTGTTTTCGGAGAAGACAATAGCTTGTTGTTGAACTTGTTCTATGTTGTAACGAGCGTTAGCCATAAAATAAAGAAGGAACGAAAGTAATAGGCAGCTTATACCACTTATAAAAAATAGTTTTTTGTAGCTTCTGTTCGATAAATAATAATATAATCCCAAAGAAAGCAAACTAGTTATAAAAATAAAACTGAAACAATAGGCCCAAAAATCAGTTCCTTTGAGCTGAACAAGTTCTAAGTACCAGTCTATAAAAAAGAAATTAGGAATCACTTCTATTTTGTCTACAACTCGACTGTTAGCGAGTTTAAGGTTGTAGAGAATGTCTTTGTCAGTAGGATCAATTTTTTTAGCTTTTTCGTAGTAGAGAATAGCTTCGGCTAATTTTCCTAGCTGAAAATTAGCATTTCCGAGGTTATAGTAAAGTGCTGCCGATTCAAAACCTGATTGAACAACCATTTTGTACTGCTCGGAAGCCTTTTCGTATTGGGCATCTTGGTAGGATTGATTAGCTGTATCAAATAAATTGGCGGGCTCCTGTGCAAAGGCATACTGCTTGATGCACAAAACCAATAAACATAGAAACAGCGCTCGGTAGTACTTAAATTTTTGCATCTATTTTTGTTAACAGGTTAGCGGTATTTTCATATATTTCAGACAAATCACTTTGAGAACTTACAGCGGCAAAACGCGCTATTTCACATTGCTCCAAAATAGATGATAATGTCTGACGCAAGGATAATTCTATTTCTTTTTCAATCAGTAAATCTTCAATTTTATCGCGACTAATTTCAGAGTAGGGGATGTTCATTTTTTCACTAAAGTAAGACCAAATAGCTTTAGAAAGTGCCTCGTAGAAGGCAGCTGTTTCTTGTTTGTCTAAATGTAACTTGGCCACCGATAGCCTCTTTTTAGAACGCATACTTGCTTTTCTTCGATTCATTAAGGCTAGGTCTTGGTGCATGCTGCTATATTTTCGCATTAAAAATAAAGCGATAATAAGGCCCAACAATGGAACAAGGACAAGACTGTAAAACAACACAGATTTGAAATAATATTGATCAATCACTTTAAAGGTAGCGGAGGATGTTTTGATGAACAGCACATCTTCTCCCAAAAGGGTAACATCATCTTTGTTTGAGTAACCTATTTGTTGTTGACCAGCATCTTGTCGCTTTGCCTCGCCCGAAATTTTGAGCAGATAATCAGGGCTACTCAAAGGTATGTAGCTTTTTTTGTCAAGGTCGAAATACGAAAAACGAATAGAAGGAATCTTGTATTCGCCAGCATATCTTGGAATCAGTACATATTCAAACACTTTACTGCCGGTATTGCCCGAACTACTAGCTGTTATTTTTTCAGTAATTTTTGGTTCATAGGTTTCGATGTCAGGAGGAATATTTAATTGAGGAGTATCAAATAATTTTAGGTTGCCTTTGCCTTTTACCGTTATTTTTAGGCTGATTGCCTCATTGGCTTCAGCCTCCGTTTTGGATAAGCTTGATTCGAGACTGAAGGCACCTACTGCACCATTAAAATTTACAGGTTTATTTTTGCTGGGTAAAGGCTTTACGTTAATTTTTTTAGATCGGCTGTATACTTTATGTCTGACATTTCGGAAACTACCAAAGAAACTAAAATTGCGACGGGCCGACCGTACCCGCGCCTGTAGTTCTATTCCCATCGACTCAATCTTTAGTTCTCCGGCCTTTTGCGGTGTTAGTAATACCTTTTTCAGTTCAACCATATAATAGGCCTGTCCTTTGTAATTTACTTGTTTGACATCGTTTTCTTTGAGTTCAAAATCTTGCGTCCAAAACGAATTAAAAGAAGGGTTCTTTACATGGTCTGTGATACCATTTATATCGGTATTGAAGTATAATTTATAACTAGCAACCATTTGTTCGCCTACAAAAAGTTCGGATTTACTGACCGATAAAACTAAATGTATATTTTTATCCAATTGAGCCGAAATGTCATTTTGTTCAGCAGTGTTTTGCTGACTAGCCTTTACAAATTCTATGGTAACAGCATTAGATTTAAGTTGTTTGCTAGCCGACTGTATACTCGCTGGACCAATACTTACTTTTCCTAATTTGTTGGTTCTTGATTTTAGTTTGTAGGATAAAGTAATCGACTGACTCACCTTACCGTTTACCATGGTCATACTAGAAGATTGATTTGGGCCACTAAGAACCTGAAAAGCACTTAAGTTTGGTGGACTAAAACTATTTCCAGCACCGTCTATCTTGTAGCTTAGAGTAAAGTGTTGGTTTAGTGGCACTTTTGTTTTGTCTACTGATGCAGTAAACTGTTGTGCCCAACCATTACTTACCAATATGAATAGTAGGAGGAATATGTTCCAAAAATTATGAAGCATTAATTTATTTTTTCGAATTACCAATCTTTTTCAATGTATTTTTTAGCACCACTGGCTTTTTTCTTTTTTAATTTATCCTGAAGTTTCTCTTCTTCGTTTTTGAGCGCTTCTAGCAATCGTTCAGCTTCTTCTTTGGTCATTTCATTGGCTGTAGCTTCTGCTTCCTGCTCTTTGTTTTTATCGTTCTTTTCGTCTTTTTTTTGTTGTTGCTGTTGTTGCTCTTTGTCTTTTTTGCTGTCTTTTTCTTGCTGCTGATTGTCCTGCTGCTGTTGCTTTTGATCTTTATTTTTTTGCTGATCTTGATCTTGTTGCTGATTATCCTGCTGTTGCTGTTGCTGTTGCTGTTGATATTTTAGGCGTTTGGCCATTTCTAGATTATATCGGGCTTCATTGTCGCCGGGGTTGTTTCTTAGGGCATTTTTGTACGCTTCGATACTTTGGTCAAGCGCCTCACTGTTTTTGGGGTCTTTCATGAATTGTTGAAGGTGCGCATTTCCAATGTTGTGATAAGAACTTCCTTTTACTACATTATTAGGAGATTTTTGGATAATTTCATCAAATTTGGAAATAGCTTCTTCGTATCGACCTTGTTTGTACAGTGCATCGCCAAGATTAAAGTCGGCCTTAAGAAAGTCTTTATTTTGGTCAAGGGCCTTTTTGTAGTCCACCTCAGCATCCAAAAAATGTTGTTCTGCTTGTTCGTTCAATTGCAGGTACTGAACAGAATCACCTTTTTGCATGGCTTCTTCTGCCAAATCTTTGTATTGAACACCGTTGTTGTATTTTTGGTTACCGTCAAGTGCATATTTCTTGCCCGACTGTGCCCACGAGTTATTAAGCCATGTGGCCATAGCTAATACAAAACAAGTTCTTGTTAAATTGTTAAAATAGATCATACTTTCTTAGCCAGTTTGTTTTTGTATCCGGAATGCAAGCCTCTAAGATAAAGAAGAACAAAGCCAATGCCAAAAACCACTGAAACTGGTCTTCATAATCCGCATAGCGTTTGGATTCAAATTCACTTTTTTCAGTCTCGGTAATATTCCCCATGATGTAATCCACTGCTCCTTGAATACTGTTGAGCTCCAGGTAGTTGCCGTTTCCTTTTAGGGCAATTTCTTTGAGTAATTTATCATTTAATTTGCTAATTACTACCGCACCATTTCTATCTTTTTTGAAGTCAGAATTCGAGTTTTTTATCGGTATCGGGCCACCTTTTTTGAGTCCGACACCAATCGTATTTATTTTAATACCTTTGTCAACGGCAGTTTTAATAGCTTCATCCACGCCTTCTTCATGGTCTTCACCATCGGATATAATATAAAGTAATTGATTTTTAGACGCACTTGATTCTAAGTAATCAACCGCCATATTGATTGCGTCACTAATTGCGGTACCTTGTGTCGGGACAATATCTGTATCAACTGTTTTTAAAAACATTTTAGCGGCAGCATAGTCGGTTGTTACCGGTAGTTGAGGATAGGCTTTGCCGGCATAAACAATAATTCCCAAACGATCTGTTTTTAGGGCATCAATCAACTTAGAAACCATTAATTTAGATTTTGTCAGACGATTGGGTTGTACATCGCGCGCCAACATACTTTTTGAAACATCCATTGCCACCACCATATCGACCCCTTTACGCTTAAGAACTTTTAGTTTTGAACCAATTTGAGGGTTGACTAGTGCTATAATTAGAAAAAAGAAACCCAAAAGAGAACAAAATTGTTTGATAAAGATTTTTTTGCCTGAATAGCTTGGGATAATCGAAGCAATCAAGGATGAATCTGCAAATTTATCTTGGGTTTTTTGGCGCCATTTTGCATAATAAATATAGACAAACAACAGACAGGGCAGCAGCAAAAGCGCATAAAACAGGTCGATATTTTCAAAATAGATTTTATCCATTACACGATACCTTTAAATAGTGTGAATCGCAATAATTTTTCGAATAACAATAGGAGTGCTGCTAGGCATGCGAATGCAAAAAATTTCTCTTCAAATTGTTGAAAGGTTAATTCTTGAAGTTTGGTTTTTTCCATTTGTTCAATTTCTTCGTAGATAGCTTTCATTTTATCTTTACTGTCAGCCCTAAAGTATTTGGCACCCGTCATATCAGATACTTTCTTCAATAAATCTTCGTCAATTTTTACGGGGACATTTTGGTAAACGGTTCTACCAAAAGCATCCTTGAAAGGGTACGGGGCCTCCCCTTGGCTTCCCACGCCAATAGTATAAGTTTTGACATTGAATTTTTTGGCAATATCTGCCGCTGTTAATGGGTCGATAAAACCGCTTGTATTAACCCCGTCAGTTAGCAAAATCACTACTTTACTTTTTGCTTTGCTGTCTTTGAGTCTACTTACCGCTGTGGCCAAACCCATTCCTATGGCTGTAGCTTGGTTTTCTATGATTCCTACATCGACATCGGCCAAAACATTTTTGACAATGTTGTGGTCGGCAGTAAGTGGGCATTGTGTAAAACTTTCGCCAGAGTAAACCACCAATCCAAAACGGTCGTTCGGTCGGCCTTCTATAAATTGTTCTGCCACTTCTACCGAGGCTTTTATTCTGTTCGGTTTAAAATCTTCTGCTAGCATCGAACCAGAAATATCCATTGCTAGTATGATATCTATGCCCTCACTACCAATGGTCTTTTCGCTAATTTCAGTAGTTCTAGGTCGAGCTAGTGCAACAATAATTAAAGCTAGGCCAATCATTTGAATACCCATAAGTAAGACTTTGCCATATTCTAATAGACCGGGCTTGAAGGCTTTAAACGAATCGTTAGAAGATAAGCGTACATTTACATGAAAAGAAGCTGATCGAAAAAAATACCAGCCGATTATTACTGGTAAAATCAGTAATAAATATAAAAGTTCCGGATTGGCAAATTCATAATCACTCATCGTTATCTGCTAATTTTGTATCGCTAGGTTTGGTTTTTTCTACAAATTCCAGGGCAATTTTCAAATATCGTTCCCCCTCTTCTAGTAGAGGTTTTACTTTTGCAAACTTTACTAGGTCACTGGTTTGAAGCAAATCCTGAAGTTCTGTTTTGAG
>CAJQQM010000224.1 GCA_905480485.1 uncultured Aureispira sp. | reverse complement strand
TGCATATTTTCAAAAGCTAAGAATCCTAAAAAAATAGCGACAACAAAGACATCAGCCATCGACCACTTACTTAGGTTTAATACAATATTCTTGAACCAAGCTTTGTTTTTGATGCTTGGGCGCAGCACAAAAAAACTGATCAAAATAGTTTTAAGAATAGGGAAAAGGACAGAAAATAGGAGTATACAAAACCCAACAATATAATTCTGTTGTTTGAACAGTAGTTGGATTAAATTAGCAATAGATTTGCTTTGATAATAAAAATAGATGTCTCCTTCAAATTTTTTTTGAATCAGCACATTCAATTCAAATCCCAAAATAGTTTTTTGAATAGGTATAGATGCCATGTCGAAATTGCGTTCAATGGCACCAATTTCGAGCATAGGAGTAAACAAGCCTATGTGCAAACAAAGAATAGAAAGGCTTATGCTGCCAATTAATAACAACATTGGAGGGCGCAACCAAAAATGTAGGATAGTCAAAGCTACAAGATAACAAACTATCCAAGCCAGGACTATATAGACCCATTGGAGGGCTGTATTATTTGCTGTCTGAATCGAGGTTTTTAGTGATAGTAGGGATGTTTTAAGTTCTTCAGTGCTTACAAAAGGTAGATTTATTGAAATTTTTTTTCCATCGAAACGTAAACTTTTGCCCTCTTTAGGGGCTACTTTCATCCACTCATCCTTATCTAAGAATCGTTTTTTGTAGCTTAATTTATCAGCTAGTGCTGTTTTTTGGTTCTTAAGAACGTCGCTGTAGTGAATCAACTTATTGTTGATTATACATCCAATAATTAGAAATAGGCTGCTCAGCAAAACAACGGAAGCCTTTTTGTTGCTAAGGTGCATTTTCGTGCTTATTTATTCAAGCGTTGTATCAAACGTTTAGACATGTTTACAAAGTTACGCTCCGAAATTACTCCGATAAGTTCTTTGCCTTTGACTACCGGCAACATCATTAGCTTGTGTTCTTTCATTAGCTTTATGACGTCTACAATTTTCATTTGCTGCGTTACGGTGTGCGGATTTTTATTCATGATGTCAGCCACTATAGCGTCTTTTTTCACTTTGGCCTTGTTCGAAAAATACTTGAGTATTTGTTTCGAGTTAATCAAGCCTACCAAATTACCTTTACTGTCTTCAACCGGCATTGAGGCGGTGTCTCCCCAGTCCATCATGGTCGAAGCAAACTCTAAAAGATCGTTTTTCTGAAGGGTAAAGATGTCTGTGTTCATAAATTCTTCCACCAACAACTGTGAAGGGTCGTATTGTAAAAAATCGTGTAATTCAGGCAAAGGCCATTCGTGGGCTGGCTTACTTTGTCTTTGGTTGTGATAAATTGCAGCTGTTAGGGCCGTCAAACTTTCATCTTTGTGTGTTTCCTTTTTAAATTTACTGAAGGTTTGTAAAATCCATCTCGAACCATTCATATGTCGTTTGGCACGCTCTTCAATGACCCCGAGGTATTTGTCAATATCTGATGCGTCGATAGCATATTTTTCTAGTCCATGTTTGGCCATAGGTAGCAAGACGTTGAGGGTTAGGTCTCTCGCCGAAATTTTTTCGTTATTCATCCAGGTAAACTTACAATCCATCCCCGAACGAGCACCTTTCATAAAATTATCGCGGGCATCGTCAAAGCTCATGTGTTGTCGAATGTCATCATATTGATCGGCCATGCCTTCCATGGCACCCAACCAAAAGGCAGTATTTGCCATTTCATCCAAAACAGTTGGCCCAGCCCCTAATACACGATTTTCTATTCTTAAGTGCGGTTTGCCATTTGGGCTAATGCCATAACAGGGCCGGTTCCATCGGTACACCGTACCATTGTGTACCTGCAGTGCTTGTAATTTTGGTGCCTTACCTGCTTTAATAGCCTCTAAGGAGTTTTGTTCGATATCAGCACCCAACAATATACGATAGCGCAGTATATCTTCTCGGTATATTTCTAAAATTGAATCTTCTAACCAATTGTTACCGAAATTAACACGAGCACTTTTGTGTCTTAGATGATCTTTTGATTTTCGGTTATCAATCGATTGAGCAAATAAGGCTATTCTTGTTTCGTGCCAAAGTCGTTTGCCAAATAATACGGGAGAATTCGTACACATCGATAGGGTAGGCCCTGTAAGGGCTTGCGCTATGTTGTATAATTTAACGAAATTTTTAGGAGCTACTTGCAAATGAACTTGAAATGAAGTGTTACAGGCTTCAAGTAAGGGGGAATCATGCAAAATATTGAGTTCGTCTATTCCATTTAAGCGCAGTTCATAATCGGTCCCACGAAGTTTGCGTAAGGCGGTCATGAGGGCATGGTAGCGAGGTTTTGGCGTGAGTTGTTCCAAACTCAAGTCAAACTTACGCAGTGAGGGCAAGATACCTGTTAGTAAAAGACGGGTATCATGCTTAGAGGCTACTTTATTTAAAGCATCTAGATTTTGTCGGAGTTCTGTTTCCATCTTACTCAGTGCATCGGCCTTAAAAACTTGTGGTTTAAGGTTGAGTTCGAGATTGAATTGCGCCAATTCTGTTGTTAGCCAATCGGGGTTAAAATCTTTTAAGATATCCATCGCTTTATAAGCGGGCTTGTAATGCTCATTTATAAGACACAGTTCTTGTTCGGCACCAATGCATTTAACATCGTCTTCAAACCAATCGTTTTGAAGCATATATTCGAATGCCTCCACGTCGTTTAAAAGTTGTCTTACAAAATTACGCATCTCATTTTTTTTCTGAGACGATGCTAGTTTTACGCGTTCTTCTCCCATGCTGTTTTTTTTGCGAGTGTTGCTGTCGGTTTAGTTCAAAAATTCTATAAAAGGGTTTGCTTAATCTCTATACATAGACAAGCTAATTAAATCTAAAAACTATATTTCAATATTGGAAATAATAAGCTAATTATTTAAAACTTATTCGAGTAGCTTGAGAGGATTATCCGAAACAGCAGCGGTTGCATTGCATCAGGGCCTGTATGCGAATCTTTTTTTTTGTACAAAAGCAATAGTTTATAAACAGTTCAATTTTCCAAAATGATTAAATCGTGCGAAAGAATCAATTAAAGCAACGAGCGCTAGAGTTATTAATTAAGAACCTTGAAGGTGGTGCGTCTATTTTTTTGGTGTTGATCATCCGTGCAATCCGAGCATTTACAGTCAACCGCTAGTTTGTTTTCGCCATACCCTTTTGCAACCAGTCTGTTTTGATCTATACTATTTTGAATCAAGTAGCGAACGGCCGATTCTGCCCTGCGTTGAGATAATTTTTCATTGTAATTGTTCTGTCCACGACAATCGGTATGTGAAGCGAGTTGAATGGCAATTTGAGGATTTTGTTTAAGGATGACTACCAGAGAATCGAGGGGTTTTTTAGCATCTTCTCTAATTTTATCATCGTCATAATCATAGTATATGTTTTCGAGGGTGATTTCTTGATTGAGGAATATTTTTTCCATGACAATTTCTAAGAATAGAGTTGTATCGGGCGTTAATTCTGATAATGTGATTCCTTTAGTGGTCAATTCGGCCACTTGGTTAAAATAACCAGGCTTACTAGCTTTAAATTGATAATCGGTTTCGGTCTCGAGGGTCAAATTAAAACTGCCATCCAAATCAGACCCAACGGTAAAAACCGTATCTTCTGTACTAACTCTAATCGATACACCCATCAAATTATCATAGGTTTCGACACTAGAGTTAGGGTCGCCTGCTACACTGTAGCGTTTTTCTTTAACCAAACCCTCCAAACGAATCGAGAAGACTATAGCGGGGCTATCAACGGTATTTGTAGTATCCGGTGGTGGTGGGTATTGAAGCATATACTGATAAATATCGTCACTACCTTTTCCACCTTCACGATTAGAGGAAAAATATCCCTGCGATTGAAAGTCATCTTGTATTGGGTTGAGACGGTCTATGATTAATCCAAAATCGTCTCCACCAGAATTAAGTGGAGCTTTGAGGTTTTGAGGAGCCTGCCAACGTTTAAATTTTTTGATAGATTTGAAAATATCTAAGCCGCCCATCCCCGGATGTCCGTCAGAGGAGAAATACAAGCTATCTTTATCTAGATAAGGAAAAACTTCATTGCCAGCAGTATTTATTCGACTTCCCATGTTGAGGGGTTCAGACCACTGTGCCATTTCTTTAGCACCCATTTTGATGGAATAATACAAATCATAGCCCCCGAATCCTCTAGGATTATTGCAGGCAAAAATCAGGACTTTTCCATCATTTGATAAAACAGGATGTAGGTAATTGAGTGTATCAACACCTAGTTTTAAGGGCGTAGGGTCCGACCACTGTTCTCCAGTTTTGCGCTGATAAACAATTTGGCAATAATCGACAGGTGCAGTACTATTGCTGCCACATTGTGTATAAAAAACTTCTTTGCCGTCGGCCGATAATACTACTGTTCCCTGATGAAAATCACGATTGAGAGGATGCGCGTATTTTTCGACAGTTTCAGTCGTTAAATCGATGACAAACAAGTCAAAAAATTTGTTTCCTGTCCATTTGTAGTTTTCCTTTCCTTCACTTTCTTGGCGGTCTGAACTTATCAAAAGCTTTTGTTTGTCGATCAAGCTAGGACTAAAATCTGTCGCAGTTGTATTGATGGCTAAGTTGTTGACTTGGTACAAACTTTTAGGGGCATCCTCCAGCCATTGTTTGGCCTTGATGCAGGCAATCATTTGTTCTCTGTATAAATTGACATCGCCTGCATAGCGACCGGCACTTTGAAAGGCGCGTTTTGCCTCGTCATAACGCTGTAGCTGTTGCAGCATACGCGCATATTTTAGGTCTGTATCTTTGCCATATCGGTTCGTTTGTGCTTTCTTATACCAATCAGCCGCTTCCTGACTTTGTTGCAAGCGTCGATAAGACTCTCCCAACATATAAGCTCTTTCCCCTTTTTCTCGGCTATCTTTACTCTTTGTAAATTCTTGTTGAAGCATTGGAATAGCCACCTTGAATTGTTTGCGGGCATAGGCAGTAGAACCATCTTTTATTTTCTCAGTATAAGTACAAGAAACCAACTGAATCAAACAATATACAATAAGCGAGGCCTGTAAATATTTCATTTCGAAAATTAATTAGTCAAAGTATTGACTTTGGTTGGTAATTATAAAAGGTGCAAACGTAAAGGTTCAAAAAACATTCCGATTTTTAACGTGGGATAATGCAGAAAGGGCTACATAAGTTTGTGGCGTTTTACTAAATAGGATAGTAATATCTTTTTGAAGCCCTCTTGAATGTCTGCTTCCACAAAATCAATTTTATATTGCAGGCATTTCATTTTCAAATCTTTTTTATATTGTTCAACTTGTTTGATGTAATAGTCTTTGACTTGATTTGATTGCAAACGTACCTTTTCTCCGGTTTCTATATCGACAAATTGATATGGGCGGTTTTCGTAATCAAAGTCTAGTTCGTACCGTTTATCGGTAACATGAAATAAAATCACTTCATGTTTGTTGTATTTTAGATGTTGTAAGGCGGCAAAAAGTTGTGCGTTTTGATCGGATTGTTCAAACATATCACTAAATATGACCACCAAGGACCGC
>CAJQQM010000223.1 GCA_905480485.1 uncultured Aureispira sp. | reverse complement strand
ATTGAAGAATTATCTAAGTTACAAAGCGAAAATAGTTCGTTCTCGAGTAGTATTGCCACCCTATTCTATATAGTCTCGGTTTCAACGATATGGTACGACCCTGCTAACCAAGCTTGGCTCGATCGATTTAGCAACACCTATTGTATTCAAGTGACTTGATTAAACGAACTTTGTTATATGAAATTGACAAAATATGTTTTGACTGTTGTACTGTTATTGCTGTTTATTTATGCAATAGGGCCTCGACATCGCCCTCCTGTGTACGACAACACACCACTTCATAACCGAATAGCAGTACATGCGATACAGGATAGTCTAGAAATACTAAATAAGGCGGTTACAAATTTAAAACCTGCGAATGAAGCTGAAATTGTCTGGGCTTATGACAGCAGCCAAATAACTGAATTTTGTTTTGTCTATTTACCAGGATTTGGTGCAAGCAAAGGAGAGGCAGAACCACTTCATCGACAATTAGCAAAGCGCTATCAACAAAACTTGTTTCTTGCACGACTTGAAAAGCAAGGAATTATTGAAGCGGAACCATTTATTGAATTATCCGAAAAAAAATTAGTTGAATCTGCAAAAGAAGCTGTTCGTTTTGGTAAAAGTTTGGGTAAAAAGGTAATTATTTTAAGCACCTCAACGGGGGCTACACTTGGCTTATACTTAGCAGCCAAAGATCCTGATATTGCCGCTGTAGTTGCTTGGTCCGCAAATATTGATATGGCCGACCCTATGTCGGCAATGCTAACATTACCCTGGGGATTGCAGCTTGCACGCTTATCTATGGGGTCTAAGTACCGTAGTTTTGCCGCCGATTCGACCATTCAAAAATGGTGGATTCATCGTTATAGAATTGAAGGCTTGGTCAGTTTAAAATCGTTGATACAACAAACCATGACAAACATGGTATTCAAACAAATCAATCAACCGGTTTTGATGGCATATTATTATAAAAATGATACGATAAAAGATAATATAATATCGATAGAAAAAGGCAAAGCTGCATTTGAGGCACTCGCTAGTCCCACAGACCAAAAGGAACTACATTTATTAGATAATGTTTCGGGACATTGTATGGCGAGTCAATACTATGCTAATCCTCAACAACTTGATACGCTGCGATTGGTTACAGAACAATTTCTAGAAAAAAACCTACATTTAAAAACGGCTAAGCAAGATACAGTTTCTATTTAAGTGTATAAAGATAATTTTTTGAACCCAATGGTCTATAACCATTTGTTCCACTGAAAGCTTTGTTTTTTGCTAGCCTTTTTTACGTTAATCGTCGCTATATTGACCGAAAGACTAATGCCCCAAATCATGTAGGCATCATTGGTATTAGAATTTCCGCGTCGACTGCCAATTTTTTCGTTGGCAGGAATCCCTGTATACTCCTCCGTTCGATTGGATAAAGCAACGGCAAGTGCACCGTTTTCTTGCAAGATACTCGGGGCAAGATACACCCCACTAACATCATCTATATAGTCGGTAAACGTAAAGCGATAGCCAAGTTCAAGTGCTATAGAAAAGCGTTGGCCCAAAATATATTTGATACCTGCACTCAGAGGAATGGCAACTTGAGTCAAAGCATAAGGCTTGGCAAAGCCCGACAAACCTTGCCCTTCTGTACCAAGAGCTTGCAATGCATGCCATTCTCCTTGATATTTGGTCATAGGATTGAACCGAAACACCGATACGCCTGTTCCGATATAAGGGCTAAAAACTTTTTGTTTATCCCACGGGATGAGCGGTAAAATATTACATTCCGCTAAAAATGAAAATTCATAAAGATCACTTATAAAATTAAAATTGCGTTCTTTTATGTCCGGACGATCAGATTGTCGATCGTTAGCCATTAAGTTGGCCTTGATAAAATTTAAACGACAGGCAAAATGTGGATGTGGTGTATAACGCAAAAAAGCCCCAAAAGCGGCATCTGTATTGGCAATCAAATTATCGGTATTAATATCTCCATTAAAGCTAGCAACCCCGCCAAAAGCAGCAAATTCTATATACTGTGCCCTGATATTGTTAGAAAACACAAGAAATAGCAAACAAAATACAGAAGCATAGCACCGATAACACAAAAGGAAAAGCATCCTTGAGAATGCCTTTCCTTCTGATACTGATGAGCTAGTATAATTCATTAGCGAGATGATTTGTTTGCTATGCGCTACATATTTAGAACTGTGAGCTTTTACAACCTGCTTTGCGTTTGCGACGTTTGCGATGCCCTACTAATCCGTTTTCGATAAAATTATACGACACTGTCAACATCGTAAAAACATACCAATCGTTGAGTTTATCTCCACGAATTACAGAACCGCCTCTAGCATTGATATACCCGTTGTATTCTTCCAGCATGTCTAATTCGGATTGGTCCGTAATAGTAGATGGATCTTTGTCGAGAATCGGTACCAAAGTGTTGAGGTATTGACTCAAGGTTTCGCCGCGCTGTGCAGCTATGTAAGCATAGGTTTTATCTGAAAATAATTCTTGAGCAGACTTATCGCCGTACTCTCCCAATATATACGCATTCTGATCATAAAATGGTTCATTCGTTAAATTATTTACAGGATAAGTTTGTCCGACGTCATCTAGGTAATCTGTAAAAGTTGGGCGAAAACCTACCTCAAAGCCAATAGCGATATTGCTGTTGATAGCATACTTGAAACCGATACCCATTGGTATAGAAACTTGAGTAGTAGCGTATGAAGTACGATTGGTAAAGGTAGCACTTCCCTGCCCTTCTGTGTTGAGCGCTTGCAAAAATACTTTTTGAGCATCTAGATTTGG
>CAJQQM010000222.1 GCA_905480485.1 uncultured Aureispira sp. | reverse complement strand
GCGTCAACAATTTCTATGTACCCTTCTTCTCCAATATGATTTAGAGTGGCCCACGCACCGGCTAATGGACCTCCTGTTTTACTTGAAAGAACGGTAGGGTTGATAATTGTATAGCCTGACCAAGAAGAACAGGCAAAAATTTGGTAGCGTCTTAAATCTCTATTTTTTTGCAAAACACAGGAAGCGCCTTTCGCTGCATATCCATATTTATGAAAATCACAGGACATCGAAGTAACGCCATCCACCGAAAAATCAAATGGAGGAATCGCATATCCTGCTTTTCTGGCAAAAGGGAGATACATGCCACCAACACAAGCATCGACATGACAAAATAAATTGTTTTTTTGGGCCAAGGCAGCAAGACCTTCGATAGGGTCAATCACACCATGCGCATAAGAAGGTGCCGACCCGACCAACATAATAGTGTTTTGATCAATAGCCTTAGCAACCGTATCAAGTTCTAGCTTGAAGCTACTTTTATTAACCGGCAACATCACCACTTTGACCCCTAAATAATGCCCTGCTTTATGAAATGCAGCGTGGGCCGTTTCCCCAACAATAATGGATGGTTCTTGTATCTCCGGACGCTTTTCTCTACAATAATCTCGCGCTGTTTTGACAGCCAATATGATCGATTCTGTTCCGCCTGAAGTAAAATTGCCCACTGTTTCTTCGTCGCCACCTAATAAATTAGCTGCCATAGAAATCAAATCATTTTCTAGTTTTAGTAAAGAAGGAAACGCTGTAGGGTCGAGGCCATTTTCGGACAGATACATACTATAGGCATCTTTTGTCAGTTGGTACGTAGCTGCCTCCGCCTCATAAACATAAGCTAAGACTTTTCCAGTTTGCCAAGGCACATCTTTTTGCTTCAATTTTTTTAATTGCTCCATTATATGATCAGAAGCTTGTCCTTTTTTAGGAATCGATGCCATTTTACGCTATTTTTAGTTGATATAAATGTTTGTGGAATAGAATATTGATACTTTGGGGAAGCTTAAAAAAACTACTATTTTAGCCACGAGTATACAAATTTAAAATAATTGAATAGATATTCAAATTAAATCAAGAGGCATAATTGTCATAAATAGACAACTAGCTTTTTCTAAATTGACCAATTAAACTAAACAGGTTACAATGAAAGCGATGTTATTTGCAGCAGGATTGGGTACGAGGCTTCAACAAATCACCAAAGACTGCCCAAAAGCTTTGGTAAAGGTTCAAGGTAAAACACTATTGCAGCACAATATAGAACAGCTCAAAAGACATGGTTGTACTAGTATTGTAGTCAACGTGCATCATTTCGCAGAAAAAATCATTCAGGAACTTGATCAGCATCAAAATTTTGGCCTTGAAATAATTATTTCTGACGAAAGCGAACACTTGTTAGAAACGGGAGGCGGCCTGCTGAAAGCAGCCCCACATCTGCAGGGTTCAGAGCCATTTATAGCCTATAATGTAGACGTACTGAGCAATATAAACTTGCAAAAACTATATCGTCAACACCTTCAAAACAAAGCTTTAGCAACTTTAGCCGTTCGTGACAGAAAGAGTTCGAGGTATTTATTATTTGACAACAACAAAGAGCTTTGCGGCTGGGAAAACACTAAAACCGAAGAGCTCAAGATGTCTAAAGCAACAGAAAGTCCACAGCAAAAGGCCTTCAGTGGTATTCAAGTCATTAGTCCGGAGGTATTTAATTTAATCCGACAGAAAGGTAGCTTTTCCATCACTCATTCCTACTTAGATTTGGCCAAAAAACATCGAATTGCCGCTTATGAACACAATCAAGATTATTGGTTTGATGTCGGAAAGCCTGAACGTTTGCTTTCGGCCGAAAATTTTCTAAATAAATACAAGTCTTAATGCTTTTCTAGGCTTTAATTTAAAGGAATACACTATCTTTGCCGAGCATAAGCTGCAGTGATTGCTACAAAAATAATTCAACCATGAAAAAGAAAATTTTAGCTTTAGTTACCGGGGGTACTTTCGACAAAGAATACGATATGATTACCGGGCAACTCTTTTTTAAAGATACCCATTTACCTGAAATTTTTAAACGCGGTCGTTCTACGCTTGATATCACCGTTCGAACACTCATGATGATTGACAGTTTGGAAATGGATGATCAGGACCGGGATATAATTGTAAAAAATTGTCAACGTTCAAGTTTTGAGCACATCATTATTACACATGGTACGGACACGATGACTCAAACAGCCAAGGTATTGGCTGATGCGAATATCGAAAACAAAACTATTGTATTGTTAGGTGCTATGATACCCTATAAGTTTGGGATGTCTTCCGATGGTTTTTTCAACTTAGGTTCTGCTTTAGCCTTTGCACAAACGATGCCCTCAGGCGTTTATATTGCTATGCATGGAGAGTGTTTTGATTGGAATGACGCAACAAAAAATAGAGCAACGGGGTATTTTGAACATCTAAAAAAGATGCAGGATTATTAAATACAATTGCTTTGTTTCCCTTTTGTTGTTCTATTATTAGATTTTCAGCCAAAATCACTATCTTTGCCTACTACCAAGTTTTAATGGGTATTTTACTGCCTATTTTTTATTTAATCTTAATGTATCATGATCGGATTTCTTAGATTTTTCACTATTGAACGTCAATTTATATTATTTATCTTTTCATTCATCCTCATTTTTGTCTTGCACAGTTGGGCAGGCTTCGCAGGGTCTTGGTTTCCAATGTTAATTGTTGTTTTTCTTATCGTAAAGCATTTTTTAATCGGAACCGTGAACGCTGCTGCTATGAAAATGCAATTAGGAGATTTTGACGGTGCCGAACGTATTTTAAAATATACATTTAAGCCCAATTGGCTTCGGTTTACGTATCATGGTATGTATTACCTTATCAAAGGTAGAGTAGAGTTCAATAAAAAGAACTACAAAGAAGTAGAACGTCTTACCGAAATAGCGCTTAATCTCGATTTACAGGATGATTTCAGAGCAATGTTATACCTTCAAATGATCAACATTCATGGAATGCGCAAAAATCAATTGAAGGTTAAGGAATATTATCAAAAGGCCAAAAAACTAAACGTTTCCCAATTAGAAGTAAAACAAAACATAGCTGAAGTTGGACAAATGCTAAAAGGTAGTCACAAGACTCAAAAGCAAATGATGGGAAAAAAAGCACAGCGTTCAATGATGGGTAATAGCTACATGAAGCGGGGTAGAAAAAAGAAATAAATTGATGATCAAATCCTACCTTTATAACCTATGCTGTCTCCCAAAATTCGACTGTTTCTAATTGTTTTATTTTTTATTGGTGCCCTTGCGGCCGCAATTCAGCAGCTCGATGCCTACATCGTTTTTGCTTTTTTAGCAACCGCGACCATACTTTTGTTAGGCCATTTTAGACACGGACCTATTTTAAAAGTCCTTTTGTGTTTGCGAAGAGGAAATGTCAATCAAGCAGAACTCCTTTTGAATGCTGTCAAACGACCTCAGTGGCTTAGCAAACGCTATCAAGCCTATTATCACTTTGCCCTAGCCCTTGTTGCTGCTCATCAACAAGATGTTGAGAGTGCTGCCCACCACTCAGAAGCAGCACTTGCCTTCAATTTATTGCACGACAAAGAAGTGGGTATTTTGTATTATAATCAGGCCCGAGTTGCCTACGAACAAAAATCGTTTGAAAAAGCAAAACAGCATTTAGTAGCATTAAAATCACTCAAGGTAGACGACTTACACCTCAAACAACGTGTAGAAGAACTTGACAAAGTCTTATCGGTCTAATCTATTAATATATTTCAGTAAAAATAGCCTTTTTTTTCAATGAAAATCAAGAAAAAGGTATAGTTTAGAGGGCTCTTAAACTACCGATCAATTCTCTATATGGAACAGTGTAAAAGTTGTAACACCTCTATTTTTCCAGAGGCCCTTTTTTGTCATAATTGTGGCAGACAAACAGAGCGCGTAAAAATAATATGTTCGGAATGCAAGAATGTAAATCCGAAAGACGCTCGATTTTGTTTTAGATGCGGTAGCCCTATCGACATCAGCTATAGTCCAAAACCCTATATTAGTCCTGTTTTTGGGCTAGATTTTAGCAATATCCAAACCATCCCAAGGCAAATCTCAGAATCATTTGAACGGTCACTAAGTATAGCGTTAGAATATGAAAACAACACCGAAAAAGAAGCCTTATTTTTAGCTATTTACCATGAAAGTGATTTTAAAACCACACAGCTTGAAGAAGCCTGTATATTACTCACCCAAGAGTTCGAAGAGCTTTACGACGAACGTGGTAAAAGTGCCTTTAATGTAATTGAAAAAAGGTTAGATCAACAATTTGCACAATTATTTGAATGTTTTGCTATTGAATATTGCAATCATTTATTAGCTCAGCCTCTTCCCAAAAGTATATTGGCTTTCAAAGACAACAATATTCGTAGTCACAACCTAGGCCTAATGATAAGGACCTATTTGGAAATCCCCCTAGACAAACAGCATTTTTTCCAGGCTGTAGAAATTCCCTTAGCAGTTCTAAAAAACACACGAAAGACGTTTTTCTACAACAGCGATAAACCACCGCTGTTTTTTTGCGATTTATCTATTTTACAGAACGGAAAAGAAGGCCTTATTCTAAACTCCGACAGTATTTATTGGAAATGTTGCTTTCATAAATCTGCATTTATGAAATACACCGAGATTAATAATATTCACTATTATTCTGACCACTTAAAGATAAATGGAATCTACCTAAATGTAGATGCTGCATTCAATTACCGACTTTATCGCTTACTCATACGACTCAAAACAATGAGTTATTTGTAATCGAACCCTAGTACTTTACAAAAGGTTTTGAAACCGCTTTTCCTTGTGAAGACGGAATGAGTATAAGTGTATAAGTACCGGCAGCAAGATGCCCTACCTTCAAATCAAACGATTCTTGGTAGGATACTTTTGTCCGTTCTGCTACTTTTTGACCCAAAGCATTGAGAACATACAAAGAAATAGTTCCTTCAAAATCAGTAGTTTGCACGTTCAAAGTTGATGAGGTAGGATTCGGCATAAGAATAGCCGATAAATCAAGGTTTGAAAAGGTAGGCAGGCTACTCAATAAGGAAACGATTACAGAATCTAGCGCTGAACATCCATTGTTATCGGTTACAGTAAGATAATAAGTACCTGGACATAAGTTATTGATACTATCTGTTGTGGCAGCTGTTGACCAATCGAATTGATAGGAGGGTGTTCCGCCGGTAACCGAGGACAAAACTGTTCCGTCACAAGCTACGACAGCGTTCGTAGCGTTCAAGGTAATTCCGATAGGATTAGGCTGCCCAACATAAATAGAGTCGAGCAAACTTACACAGGCGTTACTGTCGGTTGCTTGCACTTGATAATAGCCTTCGGCAAGACCTACAAGTTGTGGACCCGTTGCTTGATTGGACCATACAAAATTAACGTTCCCTTGCTGACCAACACTAGCAATTATTATTTGCCCCGTACTATCATTGTAGCAATTCAAAGAATCAGTGGTGGCTGTAAGTACAAAAGGAGGAGGTTGATTGATCAAAATTGTATCTAATTGGGCGCTACAGCCTACTGAATCTATTGCAGCAACGGTATAGATACCTGCACCTAAGGCTGTTAAATCTTGTGTCGTTGAGCCATTAGACCAAGAATAATTTATGCTGCCCTGCTGACCGGAAACCGATAGTTGAATTTGTCCAGTCATCAAACTGTGACAAAGAGGATGGATTACAGACTCCTGAAGCTGAAAAGGCGCAGGCTGAGCCATCATCATAGAATCTTCTCGAACCAAACAACCCAATGAATCGAGTACGGTTAACGCATATATGCCGGTATCCAAATCGGCAATAAATTGACTGCTATTACCGGTTGACCATAAATAGGCATAAGGGGCGGTACCTCCTGAAACTGTCGATTGAATCTGACCACTACTATCGCCAAAACAAGTCAAGTTAATCAAGCTTGTGTTTAATGACAAGCTATCCGGAGCAACAATAACAAAAAATGAAGAATCTTTACAGCCTGAATTTGTGTTGGCTTGCACCGAATAATTGCCCGGCATCAAATTATTAATTACGTTCGAAACACTACCGGTTGACCACAGCAAATTTGTTGTTGAAGGGTTTGACATAAAAACTTCGATAGAACCCAAACCAGCACTCAAATCAGCACAGGGTAAATCAATTACTTTGAATCCCGAAAAAATAGGTAATGCCGAAGGAATTAGTGTAGAATCAACTACGATACACCCATCCATATGCGTGATCGTTACATACTGCCAGCCAGCCCATAAGTTGGCAGCAACTTTAGTGGTAGACCCATTATTAGACCAATCATAAGTACAGGTACTAAACATACAAGGACATCCTGAACTAGCAACTTGAATGGTTGCATTGCTATCTCCAGGGCAGGTAGGAGGAATTAAACCCCCAAAACTAATCACGTAAGGGTCGGAAGCCGCATAAGCTTGGTCTACATAACAACCAGCGGCATCTGTGACCCGTAGAGTATAACTGCCCACGTCCATTTGTTGAATCGTATCGGCAACATCCCCTGTCGACCACAAAAAAGTATAAGGAGCTAAACCTCCGCTTGGAGCAGCGGTCGCAGCGGCATCTGCAGCTCCATTACATGATATATTATTGAAGGCCAATCCCGATGCTAAGGTACCACAAGCCGTTCCTAAATATTGATAGAAGCCATCCTGAGTACTTCCCATATAGCCCCCCCAAGCAACTCCCACTGCAGGGATGCTATAGTTTGTTTCTAATTTACTAATCTTAAAACCATTTTGTCCCATCGGGTTTAGGCTATCGGCTCTGTAGGCATAAACGACTTCAATCAGTCCATCAGCATCCAAATCTTCGATTAATGGAGTTGAAGCAATATTTACACCTGCCTCCGGGCTGTTAAAATTGGTCACCACATTGTTCTGAAAATCTAAACTCATTAATTGATGACTAAAATTAGTACCATTGTGAAAATTGAGCGAAACCAATACTTCATCTCGACCATCGGCAGTAAGATCTATGGCATTAGCCGATGCAAAATGCAATTGGGCAATACTATCTTTCCAGGCAATCGATCCATCTTTCCCATCTATCATTAATTGAAAAAAATCAGAAAAAGCAGGAGCATGACCTTTAGCAACTACTATAAATACATCCGGAGTTTTATCTCCTGTAAAATTACCGATAACAGGTGCTGCACTTGATTCGGTACCCGCTAAAGCAGCCGTCCAAATTATTTGATTACTTTGACCATCAAACAACCGTAATTTTCCATCATAGGCTTGGCTCACAATATCCAAGACGCCGTCATCATTCATATCTGCCAAAGACGCTGGAGCAATAAAACCACGCGTAGGGTGTGCAGCCAAAGCTGTGGCAGACTGTATATCATTGTTCATCAAATCTGTCAGACGTACTCTCCACAAGGCACCTCCATCATCTTCTCCCCCACTACCAAAAATAATTTCTAATTGATTGCTATTGCTAATATCAGCAACCACGGGAGAACAATAGGTTTCTTCCCCGTCGGGCATCGTATCTTTGGCCAAAACAGCCCCTGTACTCGCATCTAAAACCATAAGGTAACCAGGATCACGGTTGGTATTCCAGGATGGCAAGGCATGATTGCCGCCGTTTGTAATTAATAATTCGGCATAATTATCTCCATTTTGATCGGGAATCCATTGAGGTGTATAAAAATTAAACCATCCACTATCAACTGCTTCGGTAGGCGCAGGGCTAAAAAACTCCCAAAGCATTTGACCGCTAGCACCATCTATCGCATAAAACTCGGCATATCGACCACCAATGAATACATCTTCTATGCCATCTCCGTTGATATCTTGAAATTGCGCTGAAGTAAAGATTTCTTCTTGAGTAGCAAAGGTCCATAGAATAGCACCATTTGAACCATCTATTGCAACAACTCCATTGGCATGTGCCGAACCATCAAGCCCAGCACCAATTACAAAATCCGCAACTGTATCTGCATTAAGGTGTACAGCCCGAGGGGAAGAAAAGGTCGTAACGGTATCAATGAACGTAGACCAAGTTGCTGTTTGCGCCACCAACAAAATTGATAGCTGACAAAAAAACAGCAATAGTATATATTTTTTCATAATCCTTTATTTTTAAGATATAAATGGTCTAGGGTAGGCAAACAAATTTAAGCATAATCAGCTAATATCCAAAATCAACAGCGCTTAGTTAAATTAAATGTAAAGACTTAACATTTTCCTAAAAAAAGAAAGCAAGCATTAATATAGTTTTTTATCCAAATCAATAGTTTATATTTGCAAAAAATACAACTATGACAAAGCGATTAGAACAATTACTGAATTTTTTAGATAAAAGCCCTAACGAACCTTTTATTTTATTTGCCATTGCCAAAGAGTATGAAGGAATGCAGGATAGTGACAAAGCCCTAAAATACTACAAGCTTCTTTCAGTAGACCACCCCGACTATGTAGGCACTTATTATCATCTTGCTAAATTGCTAGAACAAAGACAAGCCCTAAAAGAAGCCTTTAACACCTACAAAAAAGGCATCGAAATTGCACAAAAGATAGGAGACAAACACAGTCTTTCTGAACTAGCGACTGCAAAAATGGAATTAGGTGATGAGGATGATTTTTAAGAACAATACACCAACGGATTAAATTTAGTCCTCGTTTACAAAAATATATTTGATTTCATAACAAAAAAAAGAAAAATAAGCTTAAATTTGCAGTTATGCTAAAAAAGAGAGGTTTATACATTGGTTTTATTGTGCTTGCTATTGCTTTGTTTTCAGGATGTAAAACAAAGTATGAAAAGTTGAGACTTTCGAGTGATAAGGATTTGAAATTGCAGAAAGCTTTCGAATTTTATGAACAAGCTGAATACCTAAAAGCGCAGTATTTATTAGAGGACTTAATTGGTGCTGTCCGCATGACCAAAGATGCTGAAAAAGTATACTTCTACTATGCGTACACACATTACCATCTCAAAAACTTTTCTTTTGCTTCTTATTATTTCAAAAAATTTGCAGATACTTACCCTACCGGTCAGTATGCCGAAGAAGCATTGTTTAAAAGCGCCGACTCTTTTTATAAATTATCACCCAACTACAGACTGACGCAAGAGGACACTGAAAGTGCGGTCGAAGGCCTACAGTTATTTATCAATACCTATCCTTACAGCGAAAAAGTTGCCGAATGCAACGAACGCATCGATCAGCTTCGTTCTAAGTTAGAATTGAAAGCTTTTGACAGTGCTAAAGGGTATTTCAGGCGCAAACGTTACAAGGCTTCCTCTTATTCGTTCAAAAACCTGTTGATCAGTTACCCTGACACCAAAGAAGCTGAATTTATCCGTTACATGATTGTGAAATCTACTTTTAAGTATGCACAACAATCGGTTTTATCCAAGCAAATTGAACGCTACGAAGAGACATCGGAGCATTGCGACAAATTCAAAAAAAGACATCAAGAAAGTAAATACTTTAAAGAAATAGAAATCATTCTAGCATCTGCAACCAACAAAATCAAAAAAATTCGAAATGAATATTAACAGAAATAACGAAATCAAAGAAAAGGCCCAAGGTATCAACCCATCAATTGTGGCCAGAAACTTAGATGAAATTTCAGACCTAAGCGGTGGAAATATTTATCACTCGCTGAACGTTATTGCACGTCGTGCTAACCAAATTGGTGTTGACCTTAAAAAAGAGTTGAATACCAAATTGAATGAATTTGCATCTACTACAGATTCTTTAGAGGAGATTCATGAGAATAAAGAACAAATTGAAATATCCAAATTTTATGAGCGCTTGCCCAACCCAAGTATCATCGCCCTAAATGATTTCTTTGACGGTAAAATTTACCATCGTTTTAAAGAAGACGAAACAGAAGAATAGCAGCAGCTTGCACTACTAGATACTGTCCTGATAATTATAAAATTATAATTATCAGGATTTCTTGTTTTTTGTAAGCGGCTATCCGTTGCGTTGACAGATAGTTAATTAGCCTCTAAATTCAAAAAATAAATACCATGTCTGCACTTCGTGGAAAAAAACTAATTCTAGCCGTTACGGGTTCTATTGCTGCTTATAAAGCGGCTTTCTTAACCCGTTTATTTATCAAAAATGGTGCAGAAGTAAAGGTATTAATGACCGATTCCGCCAAACACTTTCTGAGTCCTCTAACCTTATCAACTCTTTCTAAAAATCCAGTTATTAGTACTATTAACTCAGAAGAAAGCTGGTCGAACCATGTTGAACTTGGATTATGGGCTGATGCCCTTATAATAGCTCCAGCAACGGCAAATACAATTGCTAAATTGGCCAATGGACACTGCGACAATATTATTTCTGCCGTTTATTTGTCGGCTAGATGTCCTGTTTTTGTTGCCCCGGCAATGGACTTAGATATGTGGGCACATCCTGCTACACAAAAAAACTGTCAGCAATTACTATCCTACAATAATCATTTGATTGATGTCGAAGAAGGAGAGTTGGCAAGCGGTTTGGTAGGTGCAGGCAGAATGGCCGAACCAGAAAATATACTGCAATATCTTGCCAATTATTTCAAAAATACAAAGCCTGAATTTCAACCCCTTAAGGCAAAAAAAGTACTGATTACCTCAGGGCCAACTCAAGAGGCTATCGATCCCGTTCGATATATAACCAATCACTCTAGTGGCAAAATGGGGTCAGCTATTGCTGAACAAATGGCGCATTTAGGAGCACAAGTTTATTTTGTTAGCGGCCCAGCACCCGTTCAAGCGCAACATCCAAACATTCAATTAATATCGGTTCAATCTGCTGAAGATATGTATCAGGCTGCTAAAAGTCACTTTGACACCGCTGATATTATTGTGTTGGCTGCAGCTGTTGCCGATTACACCCCGAAATATAAGTCTACTCAAAAAATAAAGAAAAAAGAAGGTGACTTAAACATCGAACTCAAACGGACCAAAGATATAGCTGCAAGTATGGGCAAACTCAAAAAAGAAGGTCAAATTTTAGTAGGGTTTGCACTAGAGACCAATGATGCTTTCGCCAATGCTGAACGCAAGTTAAAATCTAAAAATCTAGATTTTATTGTCTTGAATAAGCTACAAGACAAGGGCGCCGGCTTTGGGTACGATAGCAATAAAGTTTGTTTTATTAATCGTAAGAACGATCGAATCGACTTTGAATTAAAGTCAAAAAAAGAAGTAGCTAAGGACATCATTCATTATATCATTAAACTAATAGAGGCTTAAATTATTGAATTAAAAGGCTGTTAAATACAGATAAATTAATAAATAAATGAGATCTTATAGCGTTCTTTAGATAGAATTAAACGGCAAAAGATTATAACATAAGTACCATTTCAATATGACACATCTTAAATTAATACTCCCCTTAGTATTTTCTCTATCATTTCTGCAAACTATTTGGGGACAGGATTTCAACACCCAAGTCACTATTAATACCCCCAAGATACAAACTGTCGATCCTAAAATTTTCAAAAACCTAAAAACTGCCATTGAAGAATTCATGAACACCAGAGATTGGATTGAGGATGATTTTGAACCGGAAGAACGCATCGAACTCAATTTAATAATCACGATTGACCAAGAATTGTCTCAAACAGAATTTGCTGGCCAAATGACGATACAAGCGAGTCGTCCAGTTTATAAGAGTGGGTACAATTCTGTTTTGTTTCAAAATCTAGACAAACAACTTAAATTTACCTATGGTGAATTCGAACGACTCGACTTTTCGGAAAACACATTTACGTCCAACCTAACTTCTACCCTAGCTTTTTACGCCTATGTTATTTTGGGGATGGATTTTGATTCCTTCTCTGAGTTAGGTGGCAACGAACAATTGCAAAAAGCCCAAGATATTTTAAATACAGTACCTAGAGGAACCGCTGACGGATGGACGCCTGACAATGGTGTAGTGAATAGAAGTAGGTACTGGGTTATTGAAAATCTATTAAGTGCCCGTATGCAAGATATGCGTAGGGCAATGTATCAATACTATATGTTAGGTTTGGATAGGATAGGCCAAGAAGATCAGGTCGAAAAAGGGCTTGGATCTATATTAAAAGCTTTAGAAATCATCCAAGCTGCCAATCAATCCAACCCAGGTTCTATGTGGGTTCAAATTTTCGCTGATTCCAAACGCGACGAAATTATCAACCTTTTTCAAGTGGCTGATTTTGGAACAAAACGAAAAGTCTATAATATCATGATTAAACTAGATGGCACACACGCCGATTCGTACCGAAGTCTATTGAAATAAACCCCAACACCTTAGCCCCAAATTTAAGCAATTATACAAATTATGTATCATACAGAAATGGTGGTTACTTGGTCACATTTAGACGCAAATCGTCATATGCGCAATACAGCATATTCCGAATTTGCTACCCATGCCAGAATTAATTTCTTTCGTCAATCTGGTCAAGAAATTGATCAATTAGCCCATATTGGGATCGGTCCAATTTTACTCAAGGAAGAACTGATTTATTTGCGTGAAGTAAAGATGCACGAAAAACTTAGTATTGCTATTGAGTTGAGTGCAGTCACCGAAAATTATTCTCACTATACCATCGAACATATTTTTCGAAAAGAGAATGGTAAGAAATCAGCAAGAGTAGTTATCCACGGTGCTTGGATCGATTTAAGTACTAGAAAACGCTGCCTACCTACTACTGAAATGATTGATCAAGTTATCCAGAAAATGCCCCAAAAGAAAGAATTTTCCATACGCAGCTACCGCAAGTATGTTTTTGTTTAGAAAGGTTGATGGTTTAGGTAATCCAATCCAATTTCTAAGCCAGTTTTGTAATCTTCCTCTAGGTACTTTTTTTTGCTACTCAAAATGGTACTTTTTAGTAGTTCCGGAAATAATACTTGACATCGAACAGCATCGGGAGGAGATTCGATTGTCGCTACAATTTTTTTGTAAATAGCATCCTCTTCTTGCATTAAATGATTGATAGCAGGATAATTATTTTTAAGTAAATAATTGGACATAAGCCGGTTCCATCGAGACCCTGCCATCGAATTTTTATTGGTCCGTAATAATACTATTTCAGTTGCCCCCAAATCAATAGCTCGCTGTATCGGAACCGGCGCCGCAAAAGCACCATCCACTAAACCAACATTATCAATTACAAGAGGACATTTAGATACCAAAGGCAAGGTAGATGTTGCCCTAAGATAACGCTTCCAGTCCTTTTCTAATTTTGGTTGAATAAAGACAGCTGCGCCTGTGTAAAGTTCGGTACATGAAAATTCTACGCGTTTATGCTGCGTAATTTCCAGCGCTTTTTTGTGATCAAATGGTGTAATTCGATCCCAGATATGTTCGATCAAATCCAACTCAAGATAATAGCCACCTTTAACAAATCGACTAAAACTAGTTAAACTAACATCATGCTGCAATCTGGAAATTAGATCCCACCCTCGTTTGTATTGCTTAGAAAGATAGGAAGATAACATTACAGCCCCTCCTGAAACACCTATATAAAGATCAAAGGGGTCGTAGCCACAACAAAGCCAAGCGTCTAAAATTCCGGTGGTAACGGCTGTCTTAAAGCCTCCTCCTTCGCATATTAATGCTTTCATACTACAAAATTTGATAAAATTATTTTCTTCAAGCTACTTCCTTTTGAAAGCATAGGTATGCAATAATAACGAATTAATACGTTAATAAGTATACCCTTTAGTACACATAATAGTTCTTTCTTTTAATAATGCAAAAATAATTTTATATTTAGAATCTACTTATTCACCCCTAAATACTAGCTTTATGCAAGCCATCTGCTTCGTTTTTATTTTATTAATAATATCTCTTTCAGCTTGTCAACAAAAAGACTTACCAGCTAATGAACCATCATTGATTATTGGCTTACAGTTTGACAGTACGCAAAATCGACTAGACGCATTGGGTCAAAGCAGCGGTATCGCTGTGGGCAATGCAGCTCAGAATCCACAATTTAGAGGTTTAAGTATTCACAAAATCGAATTAGTAGCGAATGCCTTTACGCCTGTTAATGCAGGCCCAATACTATACCACGGCGCAGAAACGCAGCTTGGCGGAGCTAATGCTATTGATTTTAACCAAGCAGTTATTAAGGACAACGGAGAAATAATGTTGGAAATCCCCCTAAAGGATATTGTTGCTGGCAGCTATGAATATATTAGAGTATCTGTTAGTTATCAGAACTTTGATATTAAATACAATCTTATCAATATCCCCTTGGGCAGTAGCAGTATCGACCTAAACAATGAAACAGGAACCCTTGCCTCTTTTGTTGGATTTAATACTTATATACAAGCGTTACAGCTAAATATGCTAACAGAAACAATTAACGACGATAAACTTCAAGGTTTTTGGGCTTTTGAAACTAATTTGCCAAGCCCTTACAACAGTGCAAATGCTATTTATACAGGGCAGTCGGAGGGTACTACGGTCGTAAACCCCATCAACAGTAGTACACCTATTCCGGCAGGTAGTTGTTTAGTGACGGGTGTTTTCGATCAATCACTTCAAATAACTGGAAACGAAAGTGAATCCATTCAACTCAATTTGTCTTTTTCGACCAATCAAAGCTTTGAATGGGAGGACAACAATAACAATGGCTACTTTGATATCGATGCATCCAACCCAAGTAACAGCGAAAAGGTGGTAGATATGGGCTTGAGAGGCCTTGAAGCAAGTTATCAATAAAAAAAGCCGATTGGTTAATAACAATCGGCTTTTTTTTATAATTCTGGTTTAAGGTATTTTCCAGTATGACTTTGAGGATGTTTACTCACTTTTTCAGGACTACCTTCTACTACAATTGTCCCGCCCCTTTTGCCTCCTTCCAGTCCTATATCAATTACATAATCAGCCATTTTGATTACATCCATATTGTGTTCTATAACAACGATAGTATTGCCCCTATCAACTAATTCGTCAAGCACGCCAAGAAGTAATTTTATGTCCGAAAAATGCAGTCCTGTCGTAGGTTCGTCTAAAATATACAGCGTATTACCAGTGTCTTTTTTGGCTAATTCTTTGGCTAATTTTATACGCTGTGCCTCTCCTCCTGACAAAGTTGTTGCTGATTGTCCGAGTGTTATGTAACCCAAACCGACCATTTGTAAGGTTGAAATATATTGATGAATCTTAGGTACTTTGGCAAAAAAATCGGTGGCTTCATCCACTGTCATATCTAAGATGCCATTAATTGACCTTCCTGAGTATAAGATCTCAAGGGTTTCTCTGTTATAACGCATTCCACTACAATTTTCACACTCCACTTCAACATTCGGCAAAAATTGCATTTCAATTACGCGTTTTCCACTACCCCCACAAACTTCGCAGCGCCCCCCTTTTACATTAAATGAAAATCGACCGGGTTTATAACCTCTTATTTTAGATTCGGGGGTACTCGAAAATAGTTTCCGAATGTTATCAAAAACGCCAATATAGGTGGCAGGATTTGAACGAGGAGTCCGTCCAATAGGAGCCTGATCAATTTCTATTACTTTATCAACATGTTCTATTCCTGTTATAGATTGATAAGGCATTGGTTTCTTGAGGCTTCTATAAAAATGTTGCCTCAGTATAGGGTATAAAGTCTCGTTGATTAGTGTCGATTTACCCGAACCAGAAACCCCTGTTACACATACAAATTTACCAAGAGGAATTTTAATATCTACCGATTTTAGATTATTCCCAGTGGCCCCGGTTAGGTTAATAAAATCGCCGGTTCCTTTTCTTCTTTTTTTAGGGACTTCAATTTTTTGAGAATTATTTAAAAAAGTAGCCGTAATGCTGTCTAGGGTCAGAAAATCGGCCGGTTTACCTGCTGCAACAACTTCTCCTCCAAATTTACCCGCTTTTGGGCCTAAATCGATTAAATAATCTGCAGCCATCATGATATCTTTATCGTGTTCAACCACCAATACAGTATTACCGATGTCCGTCAAATCGCGCAATGCTCTGATCAATTGTTCATTATCGCGTTGATGCAAACCAATGCTTGGTTCGTCCAAGATATAAGTAATACCCGTTAGTTGAGAACCTATTTGAGTTGCTAGTCGAATACGCTGTGATTCTCCCCCGGACAAGGTTCTAGCCGGACGATTCAAGCTTAAATAATCAAGACCAACATCAAGTAAAAAACCCAATCGTAACTTTATTTCTTTGAGGATTTCTTTCGAAATAAGCATCTGCCGTTTATTCATAGATTGATCAACATCCTGTACCCAATCGTACAGGTTTTTGATATCCATATTGACTAATTCAGAGATGTTTTTACCCGCGATTTTAAAATGTAAGGCTTGTTTTTTGAGACGCGTACCATGACACTCTGAACAAGGGGCTACCACCATAAAATCCTCCGCCCAACGTCGAATTTTTTCTGAAGTTGATTCCTTGTAATAGCGTTTAAGCATCTGAATAAGCCCCTCCTTTGCCAAGTTGTGAGAGAACTCCTCTTTACCAAATTTACGTGCTTCAAACGTATTATCACCTCCGTACAAAATAACATGAAGAGCTTCTTCTGAAAGTTCGTTTACAGGGGTAGAAAAAGTAAAATCGTATTTTTTAGATATAGCCCTTAATTGCTTAAAGGTCATATTATTGCGCACTTCACCTAATGGTAGTATACCCACCTGGTTTATGGATTTTGTATCATCCGGAATGATACGCTTTAACTCGACTTCATGCACATTACCCAGGCCTTTGCAATTAGGACAGGCACCATATGGAGAATTGAATGAAAAGCTATTAGGAGAAGGTTCCTCGTAGGACAACCCAGTTTCTGAGCACATGAGATGCTTGGAATATTGATGTACTTCTTCGGTTTCGGCATCCATAAACATTACAAATCCGTTTCCGATCCGAAGGGCGGTCTGCAAAGAACCCCCAAAACGATCTTTCCTATCTTCTTCTATCATTAAGCGATCGACAACAAGTTCGATATCGTGCATTTTGTAGCGATCAACCTGCATACCCGGCGACAAATCAATGATAAAACTATCTATCCTCATTTTGGAGTAACCCTGCTTACGCATTTGATCAAACAAATCGCGGTAATGTCCTTTTCTTGAACGTATTAGTGGAGCTAACAACATTCCCCCACGCCCTTTGAAATTTTCAAATATATGCTCCGATATTTCTTCCTCTGAATATCGAACCATTTTTTGGCCCGTGTTGTAGGAATAAGCCTCTCCAGCACGCGCATACAAAAGTCTTAGAAAATCATAAATCTCGGTAACTGTACCGACCGTAGACCGCGGATTTTTGCTAGTAGTTTTTTGTTCGATGGCAATTACAGGGCTCAATCCAGTAATTTTCTCAACATCCGGACGTTCCATATCGCCAATAAACTGACGGGCATAAGCCGAGAAAGTCTCCATGTAGCGACGTTGACCCTCCGCATAAATCGTATCAAATGCGAGGCTTGACTTTCCGCTTCCACTCACCCCGGTAATTACAACCAATTGATTTCTAGGTATTTTTAAATCAATGTTTTGTAAATTATGCTCCTTGGCCCCAAATATTTGTATAAATTCCTGAGAATTATCCATTTAATTAATCAAATTGTGTTTTGCCGGTAATTGTTAAAAATAACATACCCTAGCAAAATTAGCTAATAAAAAGGGGGATATGGTATATTTTTTGCTTAATATTGGTACATAACACAAATAACTTACGACTTTGGGTTTGTACTAAGTGCAATTATATATATAAACTGTCAAAATTTCTAATTGTTTAAAAAGATTCTATCCACAAAAACCCTTGTTACTTTCTAATTTAATACATTTAAGGCCCCAAACTAAACAACTATTCTTGCACACACATTTACCTATTCAATACCAATATGAACCGACACTTTACACGCTTTTTATTTTTTAGTTTTTGTATCACCATCTTTCTAGCATCTTGTGAAGATACACCTTCGGCTAGATACCAAGTTGAAGGCCACGAAGATGCGGTCATTGGAAAAACAATTGACGAACAGATTCTCGACTACGTGAGTCTTTCTAACAATATTGAGTACCTACAGCCTGATTCATTTATAGCCGCTTATAGCTATCTACGAAATATCAAAAATAGGATCGTTAATTCCAATAATTTGATAGCTGTAGCAGGCACCGAAACTAATGTAGATTGCCCTGTGCAACTACGTATTTTTGACAGGGCTTATTCAAGCCACGCATTTATTGCTCCTGGAGGTTATATTTATCTTTACAAAGAATTACTTCAAGGCCTTCAAACTGAAGCACAACTTACAGCCGTTCTAAGCCACCTAATACTTAGCTCGCGCAACAGAGTATCAATTCCGAAATTACAAGAACGTTTCTCTAACAGCTTTGTCATTGATTTAGCAGATGGCGGTAATTTGGAGGTGGATATTAATTTGGTATTGCAAGAGCTCAAAGAAGTTGCCTACGATAGTAGTCTAGTAAATGTTGTCGATGTTGAAACTGAAAACACAATATGCGAATTAGGATACGACATAAAAAGCTATTCAGATATGTTCAACCACAACCAATCAAAGAACCTACATTGGTACCAATTATTCCCTAGAAACCAAAATTCTTATGCTAGTTATTTGTTCAATACTGTCAAAAATTATCCTCAGTGTATTGACAAAGAAATAGATGGTTCGGTAGAATACCAAAGTTTCAAATCTTCCCTCAATTAATCGTACAATAAATTCGTATTTTTTGTCATCAAACCCCTTTTATTCATATATAAACGGCAACAATCTTTGCCAATATTTGTTGTGGTTTTTATTGGGTTTACCGTCAAACTTTATCGAATGTATCGAATTATCCTCATTGCTACTTTAGCCTGCTTTACCACCTTTGGTTATGGCCAAAAGCGAGTCACCTTAAGTGGTTTTGTAAAAGATGCTTTTTCTGGAGAAGATCTTATTTATGCTAATGTATTCAATAAAGAAAATACTCTAGATGGTGTAGCCACCAATATATATGGATTTTATTCACTTTCCCTTTTTCCGGGCACTTACACCATAACCTGTAGTTACATTGGATACGAAGACAAAGAATTCGTTCTTGATTTAAAATCGGATACAACTATCAATATTACGATGTCGGTCGGTGCTGTTTTTGATTCGGTCGTAGTGGTAACTGACGAACGAGGCAATGAGAATGTTGAAAGCACAAAAATGGGAACGGTTGAATTAGATATAAAATCAATCAAAAAACTACCGGCACTGCTTGGTGAAGTAGATATACTCAAAACCATACAACTTTTGCCTGGGATACAATCAGCGGGTGAAGGTACTTCAGGCTTTTTTGTGAGAGGTGGAGGCGTAGATCAAAATCTTATATTACTAGATGAAGCAGTTGTTTACAATGCGGGGCATTTGCTAGGGTTCTTTTCTGTCTTTAATTCAGATGCCATCAAAAAAGCCACAATTATCAAAGGAGGAATGCCTGCTAACTATGGAGGACGTATCTCTTCGGTTTTAGACATTCAAATGCGAGATGGTAACAACGATCGTTTTGGTGTAGAAGGGGGTATTGGGATTATTTCTTCGAGGTTGACCGTACACGGGCCTCTTTTCCCCAAAAAAGGTTCTTTTATTGTTTCTGGAAGGAGGACCTATGTATTTGATATTGCTCAACCTTTCTTAACTGAGACGGCCTTTAATGGAACCAATTATTACTTTTATGATTTAAACGTAAAAGCGAAATACGAAATTTCAAAAAAAGATCGTCTATTTTTAAGTGGCTATTTTGGGAGAGATGTACTCAACCTAAAAAATCCTGACCGTGGATTTGTCTTTAATATGCCTTACGGAAATGCAACAGCTACCCTTCGATGGAATCACATATTTGATGACAAATTATTCATGAATTTTATTTTTGTTTACAACGATTATGACTTTTCTGTTTCGGGTGGACAAGAACAATTTTCATTCAAATTAAATTCTGGCATTAGAGATTTTGGAGGTAAGCTTAGCTTTGATTATTATCCCACCCCTAGGCATCAACTAAAATTTGGGCTGGATTATACCTATCATACTTTTACACCGAATCGAGCTGAAGCATTTTCTGGGGACGAAGCATTTATCATCGACCCTGATAAAAAAAGAGCACACGAACTCGGGGTATACCTAACCGACAATTGGAAAATAAGTAAAGTATTTAGCATCAATGCTGGTCTGAGGTTTTCTATGTTTCAACAGGTAGGACCCTATACGGGTAAATTAGATACCACACGAACCTATAGCCTGTTAGAACCTGTCAAAACTTACTTTGGTATTGAACCTCGTTTTAGTGGCAAAGCTACAAT
>CAJQQM010000221.1 GCA_905480485.1 uncultured Aureispira sp. | reverse complement strand
TCGTATGCATCCTCTCCGTTTTCTATCCGATTAAGTGCATCCGCTAATTGCACAGCCTTTTCGGCATCAATTGAAGCTCCAAAGTGGACACCGTCTCCGGTAGATTCGTGGTCGTGGTCGTGGTCATGATCGTGGTCATGATCGTGATCGTGATCGTGGTCGTGGTCGTGATCGTGTTGTGCTTGACCTTCTTGATCCTGTACCTCATTTGAGCTCGACGTACAGGAAGAAATAAAATAGACAAGAGCAAGTAAATACATTAATTTAGACATATTTTTTTGTTTTTTTTGATGTACAAATATAAATAAGAAAAAGGAGAGCTCCACAATTACACATAAAAAATGATTTAATTATGATAGAAACCATAAGCCTTCCAATAGCTACTATAAGCCTTATTTAGTGTTTTTTTTGCGATAAGTAACTTTTGCACTTGGTTTTCGAGGTTCAGGCTTATCGAGCATCAATTCCATATGTAATTTCAGAATCTTCCCCATAGACGATAAGCTCGAAAATTTGGTTGTTTGATGATAAGCATCCAAATCCTTGCTTAAAGACTGTCGCTTTTCGTCCAATGAAAGCCGGTCATTTCCCATCACTTCTAACAAAAGATTAATTCGTTCGTGTTCCATCACATAACGCCTTTTCATTAAGGTTCGTTCCTCAAACTTATATTGTTCCACCGTTATAGGAGGCAACATTTCCATACAAAATTCTACAATCTTAAAGTTTTCTTTGTAAAACTGAGGCAAATAATTATTTTTGCGGCCTTCGTAACAAAGCTGGTCAAAATCAATGGCCCGAACGCGGTATTGTTCTTTGTCGAAATCGGGTGTAACATCAACAACATAATTATAAGAACGCATATCTCCTAGGAGCATTACAAAACAGCGTTCGTTAAATTTCACAAACTCTTTAGCTGCATAACTCTTTAAAAAATTGGGCGTTTGTATATAATAATCTAAAAAAGCATCGCCAGGAATCCCAGGTATATGTTGTTCAATCAAGGTGTTTTCATCAACTAAAAACTCCAATCGGTTAGGGCTTAGAAGGTGCTCAAATTCTAGTCCGTACACACGTGTAGCATCCGCCTTTTTGATGTAGAAATAATCGTGGTTGTCATTGAGGCTATTGATGATACGAATCCGAAATGGTTTGGAATTACCAAACAAACAATAATCTATCCTACTTACACGAAGGTGTTCAATAACCTTCATATTCCCCCCTGTTTTTAACAAGCCATAAATGTAGGTTAGGGCTGCTTCTATTTCGTCTTGAAAAGAGGGATGATACCGAACGGCCTCCCACAGGGTGTCATTCCCTTTGGCATCAAAGATTGCAGCAGCGTCGTGCCAATTCAATAAATCTTCGTATTTAATGGGTAGGGCTGCCGTACGGTCGTATTGATGTAAATAGCTCCGCAGGGTTTCAGCGATTGGAAATGCTGGTTTTTTTTTAGAAATATCCATATACCTATTTTAAACAAAAATGCCAATGCAACCGGGGGATTAACATTGGCAAAAAAAGAGAACAAGAACAGACTAGGCTGGCTGTAAACTAGCTAAAGCAGCCTCATAATTAGGTTCTTGAACAATATCTGGCACTTGTTCTGTGTATACAACAGTTCCGTTTTCGTCTACTATTACAATTGCTCTAGAAGCTAGATGGTGCAGTGGACCTTCAAGCATCAACAAACCATAATCTAGGCAGAATGACCCGTCTACATAATCCGACAAAGTAAAAATATTTTCAATTCCTTGGTCTCCACAAAATCTGCTTTGTGCAAATGGTAGATCTTTGGAAACACACAAAACTACTGTATTTTCTAAGCTTGCTGCTGCTGCATTAAAAGCAACAACAGATTTTGCACAAATTCCCGTGTCAATACTTGGAAATATATTTAGAATCACTTTTTTACCTTTATAATCGGCAAGAGAGCTGTCGCTTAAATCATTTTTAACTAGCTTAAAATCAGGTGCTTTTGTACCTAAAGCAGGCAAAATGCCGGAGGTTTTCACAGGATTCCCTTTGAAAGTAATCGTAGCCATATTTGGTTTTTTTTTTAATAAATTAAATAAACAGTCAAATTTAATGGATTTTTATGGAATATCAAGGACGAATTCTCTTTTTTTGCGCAACCTCTGATTAATGTATGGATAAAATTAGACGTAAGGACAGGAAAACGAAAAGGGAAATTATCCTTTGCGCGATATCCACTGAGTAGGCATATATTGACAAACTACCCAAAAAGCAGGCAATGTAAGCATCCAGGCTAAACGACTTTGATACCTTGGATATACCCCTGATGTTGCTGCAGACAAAAGAGCATTCAAAAACAGACCGAATAGCAAGCCCCCTGTAAACAACCAAAATCGATTGAATTTCCACCGACTAACAAAACCATAAATACCAATTAGGAAAAGGGAAAAAAGTATTAATAGATGTTGAAAATTATTTTTGTTGTCCGCCATTTCGGGTCGGTAAAGCCCTAAATACTGTTTGCTATTTTGTACCTCATTTATCGAATCTGGATATCGTCTTGAAACTTCATTCGCCAACCATTTTGAATGATGATTTTCGTCTAGAGGGCTAAAATCGTAACAAAAGAACTGATTTAGGGTGGCTATCGTAGTTTTGAGCAGGTATTTTTTTAGATAATTGGGATGACTTAAAATATCAAAACACAATTGTGCGTACAGGGCTTCATTTTGTGTCGTCCAACCTCCTTGTTGATGAAATACCTTTTTACGGTCCCACAAAAAGTGACGCCCAAGCCCAAGACTATGTTTTTGCTGACACAAAAAATAGTCACTATCAGGACATTGCACCTTAAGGTAATCTTGTGCAATACCATAATCACACAAGCGGGCAAAAAGAAATACCCCCCCTCCTCTAGTGGCTCTAAATTCGCCGCCTACCATATAATGAAGACTACTCAAGGTTAGCAAACCAATCACTAGCAAGCCCGACAATCCTATCAATCTATTTCTGGAAAGCAAAGCCGATTGCCATCGATGCCGAAAAACTGGAATAAGGTAGCTAATCCATAGTAAAATTATGAATACAAGGGCAAGTATCAAATGAGTATTGTGCATCACAAGCGCCATTAAAAAAAGACTTATTGTGCAAGCTTTTTCTTTTTTACTTTGCTTTGGCGCTAGTAGAAGTATCAAAAAGCTAAGTAGCATAATAGGTGTAAATACATCCGGCATCAAACAACTTACGTGAAAGGATAGCGCTGTTGGGACAGCTACAACGAAAACATAGAAAGGCAACAAGTATTTACGTAGTTCAGTAACATCAAAAAAAGCTTTAAAAAAAAGATCCAAACACCCTAACATTAAGCTACTCTGAACGAAGACAACCAACCAAAGGGATTCTGATAAACTTATATGTCGCAAAAACCCTGCATAAGGCCAGGTTCGTCCCTCCCCAATCACCGAATCAAAGCCAGCAATTAAATAGGCACTTGTATCGGGGTGCATCAAAGGAAACCCATTTTCAAAGGCTGGCAAGCACAAAATTATCGACAATACTAAGAGGCCTAAATATTTCATATATCTGAATGTCTATTAAAGTTCATACCATTCTACTTTGTCTAAAGGTAAACGTCGACTCGCTTTTTTGACGCCATAATTTTTGGCTAGGTAGGCTACAATGAGTGCCTCATTTTCGCCCAATTCCCACAGTTTTTGGGTTGCCTGCATCCATCGTATGGTTTCTGTCCACCCTTCGGCACTAGCACTGTTTTGGGTGACTAATTTGTAGCTATGACATGCGCCGCAATTATTTAAAATAAGTTGATATCCTTTGTCGACAATCAACCCTGACTTAAGGTGAATCCCATCTTCAACAAGCTTTTCTGTCTGTCTTGCTATCTTGGGATTGGATGAAGAAACTTGCGCCTCTGGCAAAAATTGAAAAGCATATAAAAACAAGCCGACAAACAAAAAAAGCAGCAGCATTGCAGACACATCAAAGCCCCTCGACAACCACTTGGAAGAAGGTTTAAAGCCATATTGATTGTCGTGCTTTTTGTTCATGATTCTACTCTTTTAACCGCAATTCGATGACAAGCGTTATTGAGGTAACCTTTGGGGTTCCAATTAGGAACGACCATTGGCTGTGCTGTCCCCTGATTGTCGGTAGCTTTGGCCCAAATTTCGTAATACCCTTCTTTGGGTAAGTTTAGTTGACAACTAAATCGTTGCCAAGCCAGCCGATTGATGGCCTTTTCGAGTTGACAGCTAATCCAGGTGGCGCCAAAATCAATAGAAATATCAACCTTTGCAACCACATTATCTCCAGCCCAAGCCTGGCCTCTTACTTCAAAAACCCGAGCACCTTTAACAATCGCGCCTGTTTTGGGATAGGTTATTAGTGATTTTACGGGCATTGAACCTATAATTTTCATGTCTTCTTCGGCTACTTTCGTTCCAGGTGCTACCGGATTTTTGGGAACACGATAAGAATAGCCTTTCATTTTAGGTCCATCGTGCACTTGGTCTCTAACAACGATGCGGTTAAGCCACTTGCCAGAGGTCGAAGCGGGCCAACCCCCAAACACCAAACGCAAAGGATAGCCATTCATCAAAGGCAAGGGTGCGTCGTTCATAGCCCAGGCAATAAGCGACTCTTCTTCGAGGGCTTTATTTATGGGCACGCCTCTAGAAATGACCACTTTTTTGCTATCTCCACTCAAATGCGTATCGGCACCGTAGTACCCGATGTATACAGCTTTTGAATCGATGCCTACATCCGATAATACATCTTTGAGTCGGACGCCCGTCCATTTGCTACAGCCCACAGCCCCCAAGGACCATTGATTCCCTTTTGCCCCAGGATTAAATTCACTTCTTCCGTTGCCACCACATTCTAGAACTAGGTGAT
>CAJQQM010000220.1 GCA_905480485.1 uncultured Aureispira sp. | reverse complement strand
ATAATGATACAGGACGACCCATTACTTGGGCGCCACAAAGGCACCCCTGCTGGCAAATCTGTACCTAAGTCATTGTCGGTCAATGTAGGAACATTTTGCATTGAATCTGGATAAGGAACAACTGATTTAATTTGAATACGGGATCGATTGATATTGATATGAAAATACCCCGCTGTTTGCTCGACATCTTGCGTAACATTAGCTATGGGTGCATAAGCGGTCCTTGGTGGTGCCCCCCAGGAACCGTCTCCAATAAAAACTGCCCCAACACTGTCGTCACGGACCAAACCATTGTAACTTGTAGCCGCATTGGCATCGTACTTTAAGGGATAGGTTGTTTTGAGCACATGCGTATGCGATTCGCAAGCTAAACGCACACCATAACTTGCAAAATTTGAGGCCCAACAATTGATTAAATCAGTTCGTGCTGTGTAATTGGCATGAGGGACCATCGGTTGATGGTATTGAACAATTTTCCAATATGGAGTATTAGAGGGGGTACTATTTTGCTGCAAATCATTGAGCAGCCAGTTTTTTTGGATAATATCTGTGCAAGCGTCTGTTTCTGAGTTAAGGGTGTACAATCTAAAAAGATTGCCACCAAAATTGGTTGCATAATAGATATCGGTGTTAGAAACATCAAACATTAAATCCAAATCAACAGCATCTTCATGATTACCCAAAGCATGAATCATAGGAGTAATACGTCCGTCTGCGGCTACGGTAAAATCCCAATCGTCAAACCAATCTCGCCAGTCATCTTCACTATCAACCACAAAAATTATATCATTATTGCGGATATAATCCCCTGTAAAAGCAATAAAATCTGGTCTTATTTTAGCAATAATCGTATTCAGATCACGGCGTGTTTCCCGGCATCCGTTCCCCCAACACGGAGGGTCGCCTATTCCCAAAAAAGATAAGTCTTTACGAGAATCCCCGCCCGAAATAAAAGAAAGTGGCTGATTAGAATCGTCTGAAAGGGTTTGGAAATGATAACTAGCAACGGCAGCCCCTCCTGATTCAACCGTAAAGTAATAAACCGTTGCCGGCTGTAGATTTGTTAGACGTACAAAAAAATGACTTTCGCTTTTATGGCTAGTACTACGGTCGACTATTTTAGAATTGGCATAGGCTGCGTAGTTCGTTCCATGATTAATCGTGTCATAATAGAGTGTTCCGGCAGCACCGGACCACCCGATCGATATTGTTGTAGAGGGATCATCTCGGTAGGTAGCCCTAATCCATTTAGGCTGTGCTAAACCTTGATAACTGATTAAAAAGGCAAAAAAGCCCATTAAAACTGACGTACCTTTGACATTGCTGTAAGCCTTCATGATTGCTGCTTTTGACGGTAAAATAATAGGCTGCTAATATACAACAAAAAAGCTAGCAAAAGAAAGAATAGTCATTACCGGCTAATCCGTTCCTAGCGTATACGAACTACCAAGAGTAGGTATCTCAACATCACGGAAGTCGTTTTGTTCCAAGAACTGTTGAAATTGATGTTGTGCGTAGTATTCTCCATGGACAAGAAATATTTTTTTAAGCTCCTGTTGTAAACTTAAAAATTGGAGCATTTCACGACGATCTGCATGGGCTGAAAATGAAACCAAACGTTGTATCCTAGCTCTTACGGTAATATTTTGACCATAAAGATGGACCTTTTTTTGGCCAGATAATAGTTGCCCTCCAAGTGTATTCGGTGCACAGTAACCAACCGCTAAAACTGTATTATTTGAATCTCCCAAAAGATGGAACAAATGCCTTTTTACGCGCCCGGATGTCATCATACCCGACGAACTAATGATAATACAAGGCTCTTTGGATTGAGCCAAACGGTTGGCCAATCCTCCACGTTTGACATAATTTAAGTCCGAAAACCCAAAGGGATTGGGATCGACAAGAAGATAATCGTGCAATTGTTCATCATAACATTCAGGATGCATTTTGAAGACATCCACCGCATTTATAGCAAGCGGGCTATCAACATAAACCGGTATCTTAGGCAATTTACCAGCTGTTTCCAATTGATCTAACATATAAATTAATTCCTGTGTTCTGCCAACACTAAAAGCTGGAATAAGCAGCTTCCCTTCGTTTAAAAGACAAGTTTCTTTAACGATATACAAAAGATCGTTGATATCTGCCGTATAGTTTTGGTGTTCCTTGTGACCATAAGTTGATTCGCAAATCAAATAATCAACAGCAGGCATTGGAATAGGATCTTTTAAAATAGGCCGTTCGGGACGACCAATATCCCCGCTAAAGCCCAATAAAATAGTTTGCTCATTTTCTTTAATTTCAAGGGTAACACTAGCCGAACCTAGAATATGCCCCGTATCTCTAAAAAACAACTCGATTTCGGTATCTACAAAGTGCCAACGTTCATAGCTAAGGCCTGTGAACAAGGCTAAAGCTGCTCGGACATCTTTTGCTGTATACAAGGGTGGAAATGCATCACTTGCTTCTTTTTCTTGTATTTTGGCTGCATCCATCAAAAGTAATGCTGCTAAAGAACGAGTTGCATGCGTGCAAAAAATTTGTCCATTGAATCCTTCTTTGACTAACTTGGGGATACGACCAATATGATCTATGTGCGCATGCGAAATGATTAAAAATTCAATTTTGCTTGGATCGTAGTAAGGAAAATTGTTGTTAAAAGTTTGCATATCGGCATCGTTTCCTTGATACAAACCACAATCCAACAATATTGATTGACCGTTTTTGAGTTGTATTAGATAATTAGACCCTGTTACAGCTCTAGCTGCTCCACAAAATGTAAGTTGCATGATTAGAATTTAAATTCGTTAATATTGAATTAAACACCCTTTAAAAGGTAGAATTGTTGCCGTCTAAAGTATAGTATTCTTGTTACAGAAAATCAAAAATTATTAAAAATGTTGTAAAAATCAACCGTAAAGACATTTTTTCTAAACTTTAACAGCGTTCGTCAAAAAAATTTATTAACTTTAAGATTATAATATTATTAAAGTAAAATGAAACAAACAAAATCTAAAAAATGAAAAACCTTACAAAAATTTTGACAAAACTCACGATGAGTTTTCTTGCAATTGTGGGTATTAACTCTGCCATCAATGCACAATGTGGTACTGGTGAAGTAGAAGTTTTTATCGACCTTACTTCCGATCAATGGGGGTACGAAATGTACTGGGAATTAGCCCCTAAAGACAGTTCATGCGGTGGACCTGCTACTATTTTTGCAGCAGGTAACCCAATTGTAGGTTGTCTTGGTGATCAGGGAATTGCTACCGGCAGTGACCCTGTCGTTATTCCTAGTTCTACCACTATTACTTATCCTGACACCGGCACCACCGGATTTTGTCTGACGATAGGAAACGAATATGATATCATATTAGTCGATGATTATGGTGATGCATTCTGGCCTGCTGGTACAGGCGGGTCTTTCTCTTGTCCATCGCAAGGTATCAATTGGGTACCAAACGATCCGGGTAATGCTACACCAACCTTTATTTACAGCTTTACGGCTATATCTCCACCACAATATAACTTAGCAGCTGGTGAATTATATTCAGACCCTAATGGTTGGGAATTTGACTATGCTAAGCCTGTTTACGATAAAAACTCTCCAATTCAACAATTGGGATCGTCTGAAATGATGATGGGTATTACGGCAAGAAACCAAGGTGTTCAAACAGCTACTAATGTTTATGCTCGTCTAAGCATAGATACAATGGCGGGTCCTGGCGTGTACAATACTGTCTTTACGGATACCGTTCAATTTGGTGATATTGCCTCTGATTCTATCGAAGTAGTCATCAAAGATATTACGGATACAAGCTGGGTTGCTGTTAACGATTACAGATATCAATACATCATTTACCAAGATAGTGTAGATGAAATTCCTGCTTCTGACACTATTACTAATTTCTTTAGTATTACCGATAACTACTGGTCACGTGTAGATTTACTTCCCTCTGGATTTCCAAATGCAGAAGGGGCAACTACTTCAGGAACCTCCTCTTACATTGATGGCTTC
>CAJQQM010000219.1 GCA_905480485.1 uncultured Aureispira sp. | reverse complement strand
CATGTACATCATAGGCGATAGCTTGCTCAATGGGCATAAATATTTCCAATTGGTCAGCAATACCTGTATTGTAGGGGCCTGTGTTTCGGATACCACATTAGTACGCCTATCGGGCGATAGAGTTGTCAATGAGTATGGTGGTGTTTTGCTTTCAACAACAGTTTCAGAAGCAGTTGTTTACACCGACAGCAATTATTTTAGTTCTATGTTGTTTATAACAGAATACCATACTTCAGGTGCTGAAGATTCGGTAAGCACTAATGCAGGGCAATTTAGATGCTTGGATTGGGAAGGTAACATGCGTATGCAGGTGGATACAATCATTGAACAGCGGCCAAATATACACTATTATTTTGCAGAAGGTATAGGTATGGTGCAAAACGAATTTTACAACGGTTCAGGAAGTACTGTCATTTATAGAGAACTAGAAGCTTATCGGATAAACTAAAAATTTATTGAATGCAATTAATTTATATAATAATACTATCTAACCTTATTTATTGGCAGTAGCTGCAAAGGTCAAAACCTCGACAATTGGATGGGTTAGCATCAGGGCCGGCTTAAAATTAGGAACTTAAATGGGACTAAAAGCTATCATATCATGGCCTTAAACATAGAACAAATCAGCTACAGTTGCTATCAATGGCAAATCATATACAGTAGTGACAGCACCAAGGATATCCGCAATTATATTTAGTAAAAAACAAGCCGTGACAACCAATACATTATCGACGAACAAAACACTATCTTATTGGATTTGAACAAAATAAACAACCGCTTTTACAGTGTTTTTGAGATTAACAATTATCTATTGTTTGTTGAATATCGACTCTCCTGAAAAGATATAAAATTTGTATTGCTGTAGGCGGGAGGTAAAACTTCATCGGGTGACAACATGCACCAAGGAAATAAAATACCCCTCGTGCATTCCTGTAAGGCCACCTCCAAGCAATATGCATTGCTAAAAAAGACAACTAAGCCCATTATAAAAACTTATTTCTTTTTGATAGTAAAAGACATCCCTATTTCGGGCATAAACAAGGTCTTATTGGCCTTCTCAAAGGCATTTTTGGCAGCCTCATGATCAATTTCTACTGGCGGAAAGGTATCGAAATGGCATCCGATAACGGTATTACATTCAACAAAATCGCTGGCAATCACGGCATCTTTGTAACCCATTGTAAAATTATCACCGATAGGCATAATCGAAAAATCGAGTGGTGAACAAGTCATCGGTATCAGTTTCATATCCATAGTCAGTGCCGTATCACCGGCAAAATAAAAGGTGCCATCGTTTTCGTTAGATACCACAAATCCAACCGGATTGCCGCCGTAAGAACCGTCCGGCAACATCGACGAATGAATAGCATTCACCAATTTTACAGTACCAAAATCAAATTTATATTGGCCTCCGGTATTCATACCATGTCCCGAAACACCTTGCTTTTCGTACCATTGTTGTACTTCATAAACAGCAATTATTGTGGCCTTTGATTGTTGTGCGATTTGTAGGGCATCTGCAACATGATCTTCATGGCCATGTGATAGTAAAATATAGTCGGCTTGAATACGACTAATATCAATTTTAGCCTCAGCTGCTTTCGGGTTGTTGCTTATAAAGGGATCGAATAATAATTTTTTATTTCCGACTTCTACCAAAAAACAGGCATGTCCATAGTATGTAATTCTCATAAATTAGCTTACTTTTGAAGGCGATTTTGAACAATTATGGAATGTAATTATTTTATTTATAAATATAAAATTTTAAAATAATAATTTCAAAGGTTGTTCACTGTAATTTTTATACAGTCGATAGAACGACTTCAAAACCAAATTTCATGATTACGGTATTCTCAGGAACCAACAGAAAAAACAGTAATTCAGCCATTATTGCTACTCATATTTATGAATTGCTAAGATTGCACAGCGAAGAAACGGTACAACTGCTAAAACTCGAAGATTTACCCAACGATTTGCTGCATACAAATATGTACGAAGCTGCCCAACAATCAAAAGCCTTGGCTGAAATTCAAGACCAATACCTAATACCGGCTCAAAAGTTCTTTTTTGTGGTCCCCGAATACAACGGAGGCATACCAGGAATACTCAAGTTATTTATTGATGCTTGTTCGATTAGAGCCTATAATGCCTCCTTTAAAGGAGGTAAAAAAGCGGCTCTTGTCGGTATCTCATCCGGACGTTCGGGCGGTCTTAGGGGGATGGAATATATGACTGGATTTCTCAATTATTTAAGCATTCAGGTGCTCCCCAACAAATTACCTATTTCGTCGGTTGAAAGTTTGTTGGATACGCATCACATCACAGATGAGAACACACGGAATGTACTGGAAAGTCAGGTGATGGATTTTCTCAAATTTTAATGCAATCAACTCAATTTATGTTTGGAATTATAACTTGGAACCCCGACCCAATTATTGTAGAAATTGCTGGTTTTGCCCTGCGATGGTATTCGCTTCTATTTGCGACAGGGTTCATCCTTAGTTTCTTTTTACTTCGTAGAGAATTCATCAAAGAAGGTGCACCCGATGATTTACTCGACAAAATGCTCATGTATTCTGTTATTGGTACTATTTTGGGGGCACGCATCGGGAACTGCCTGTTTTATGATTTTGCTTACTTTTCGGAGCACCCGCTCGAAATATTGTTGCCGGTTAAGTTCGAACCCGAATTACATTTTACCGGTTTTAGAGGTTTGGCGAGTCACGGTGCTATGTTGGGTCTTCTTGCATCATATTGGTTGCTTTCTCGCCGTACAAGTCCTTCGATGTGGTGGTTTTTGGACAAAGCAGCATTAGTAGCTGCGTTGTGTTTGGCTTGCATACGAATGGGGAATTTTATGAACGGAGAGATTGTAGGTGCTCCGACGGATGTATCTTGGGCTATTATTTTCCCGGCCGTTGACATGCTTCCGCGTCATCCTGTTCAATTGTATGGCTTTGTGTTATATCTAAGCCTATTTATTTTTATTTTTTATTATTACAAACGCCATCAATCTCGCCTTGCCGACGGTTATTTGTTCGGACTTTTTCTTGTCCTACTTGGGACATTACGCTTTGGAATGGAGTTTCTGAAAAGACACTATGTTTTTGCCGACGAAAGCTTACTAAACATGGCACAGTATTTAAGTTTGCCTATGATATTGGCAGGCTTTATCATCATCGTGCAGCAACGCTCTAAACCTAAGGAAAATGCGTTTAAGCCTAGATGAACTAAATCTATTGGATGCCTATAAAGCAACAATAGCTGAAACAGAAAAAGTGCTTTGGCGTGGAAAAATGATGCTTTCTAATTTAAAAATTAGTAGAAACATGGACATTCCTTTCGAACTGGCTTTTTATTTATTTTTATTTTTATTAGCCTTATGTTTTAGCGGATCATTTTTTTTGGTTTTCAAAATAATTCTGGCCGTAGTCACCTTCTTAGCTGTAATTTATTACAGCAAATCACAAAAAAAAGAAAATAGACGGACCAAAAGAGCGATCACCGAATATATTATAACTGAATCTAAAGTTATTTTTTTTCAGTGGCACAAAAACCATATACACATCGATTTTTTGTTATTGTCCAACATAAAAAAAGTGCTAATAAATCGAAAGATTGGCCGCAATAAATCCCTGTATCTTACAACGCATCATCCACCAAATTTTGATACTTATAATTATTGGAACGACGAAAAAAACCCTTATATAACGCTATTAAACATCGAAGGAGCCGCTGAAGTTCAAAAGTTTCTAAAGCAACTAATCCGATAAAAACGAATTAGAAATCAAAAGACATTATGAAAAACGGCTAAAGAATCATGTATCGTTCCATCTTTTTTTTTACTGCACTACAATCAAATCAAATAGGATTGGGCGGTGCTTTGGTAGCATATATGCTTTTCAGCTAGTTGAATTTTAAAAACAAAGCTGGTTCGAGCCTTTTTTTGACGGTTGCTCAAACCTTTTGGCTGAGATTGGAATCGAAATCAAGGCATTAAGAACTGTTATAAATCGAAAAGAGCCGCAATAGTGGGTAATTCTGCACCTTCTTTAATGCATAGATGTCCGTCTAACTTTTCTTATTCGAACAGGCTCGCCCTCAATAAGTCGAATGAAATCAATCATTTTAAAGACAGAGGTCTTGTTAGGCTATAGAGGCCAAAACTTAAACATCTAAAAGAATGATTGGAGGATTATTTTGGGTGTTAAGTTCTATTAGCTGACCATTTTCGAATACTTGTAATGCATTGCTATAATTAACGACAGCAGGTAATCCATATTCTCTTGCAATGACAGCACCATGGCTCAAAGCAGAACCAATTTCAGTAATTAATCCGGCAATACGTGAAAAATACGGTGTCCAACCAATATCAGTGTATTGGCAAACCATAATATCACCTGTTTCCAAATATTGAGCTTCTTCTAAGTTGTGTACTAGGCGTATCTTACCCCGCACTTTACCTTGACTAACTACCGACCCGGTACTTTTATCAGAAACCGTGTGTTTTTCGACCGGAAAGGGATAGGAAGTATACAACTCTTTGAAGGAGAACTGTTCGTATTGATGATCCAACAACTTACGTGTACTAATCCGCACCGCAGTATCGTCTAATTCCCCTTTTAAAAGCTGCCCTATCTCTTGATGCGTCAAATAAAATATATCCTCTTGATTGATTATTTGGGCACTATCTACCAATAAAGTGGCTAACTGTAAATAATTCTTTTTGATCGATTGCTGAAATTTGATCGACATTGATTTGGAGCGTTCCCGCATAAAAACAGCTTCTCTAGATTGTCGAATAAATCGCAAAAATATTTTTTTCTTCAAGCCTTTTATTTCGGGCAGGTATTTTTTGAGCAATTCATTAGCATCTAGAACACGGGCCTTGAAAGAAGTTTCATTGCTATTTTTGAGACTAGACATCAACTGAAGAGGGTACTGTGACCAATCCTTCTCTGATAATTCAGCTTCGCGTACGCAGTGGTGTCCGTGTCGTTCCAAAAACTTGCTAAATGCATTAGACGCAGCCGATTTAGATTGCTGCAAATATTCGAGGAGGGCCGAATCGCTGTAGGTTTTCAAGCCTTTTAATTCTTCGTTTAGCAGCTGTTGTATTTCTTGCAAGCTTTCTATCAACAAAAAACCCTCAATATTGGGGATGTTTTTTAGAAAATAAGGCAAGGTTTGCAAAGATTCTTCATTAGGCATCGCCGCGCCGCTAATAATACTCAAAAGAGTAGTATAAAGCGTACCCGAGCGGGCTGATGTACAATAATGATAGGCATATATGGTATTTAATTGATGCAAGTGTTGATCAATCCAATCGTATATTTGTTGGGGATCTTGACCATTAGGCATCTGAACTGCAGCAACCATATCCTCTATTATAGACAATCGTTTAGCAGCCTTTGCCAAGTACCGAATTTGTTTGATTTGATTGACCAATTGTCTAAAAAAACCAACTGGTTCTGCAGGTGTAATTCTTTTATTCAAAGAACGGCCTAGCAAGGAAAATTCGACATATTCATATTTTGGCAACAATAGCATATCGGCTATTTTATAAAGGTTGCCAATACTAATAAAGCCATGATTGTAAAAAAACTTGATATAATGATGCTCTCCTTGTATCTTATTTATAATTCCACATTCTTTGTAAAAATGTTGTATGCCATATTCAATGGCCCAGCCAAAGGTAGAAATAGTCAGAGGGGTCATATGCCCTGGCATCATCTCTCCCACATTAGCACGTGTAAGTGTTTCACCTTCGAAACAAAGTTTTGAATCTAGTTCGTTTACATGAAAAGGGCTTAATGAGGTTACTGGCCTTAATTGCAACCAAAACAACTGCCCTTGCTTGTCTATAACCCATTCTATGTCAACAGGAAAGGGGGATTCCTGTTCTAATAGCAACATTCCTTCTTGTAGTTCTTTAAGCCTGTGAATAGGTATAGGGGACTCTGTAGAATCGATTTTTTGTTTTTTGGACAACACTATAGAGGCTGCTTTAGCAAGGCCGTCTACCAATTGATGCCCTGCACCTTTGACGTACTGTATTAGACAAAGATCTCGCCTATTTTGAACCGGGTCCACCGAGAAGGCTACCCCTGCATATTCCGCCTGTATCATTACTTGAATAATGACAGCCATTGCATCTTGAGCATCTTTTTGTAATCGTTTTGCTTTGGTGTAGGCCGCTACCCTATTTGAATCGGCTGCTACAAAGCAGGCTTTTACCGCTTTTTCAACAGCCTCAATACCCCGAACCTCTAAAAAAGTTTCGAATTGACCTGCAAAGGAATGGTCTACACCATCCTCTTGAAGACTGCTTGACCGAACAGCGAAAGATACCTCAGGATATTGTTGAATAAACTGAGCTATCGTTGCTAATTCAGTGTTTGATTGTACCACTATAAAGTCGGGCACTCTAAAACCTTTGGCTTGCAACATACGCAAACCTTGAGCTTTTCCACCCTCGTGAGTCTTAGAAATTGAGTGCATATTTTTCGGGATTAAAACCAAATTCAGTAACTAAAAAGGCTTGATTATTGCCCACATTCCCATTCGAAATTCCCTCGTATATTTGATAATTGCCTTGATCCATTTTGTATGGAACCATATGTTTACGCTTCCAATCTAACTGTACATTAATGTTGTTTTCAAAGCCAAGTTGAACAGACCCTTTTTGGGGAAAAAGAGGATCTGAAGCAAAACTATCAAAATCCGGATGGCTTCTCAAAAAATTAATCTGGCCATTTTTTATATAAAAACCAGCTGCTAATTGACCCAAAAATCGATATTTTATCATGCTAAAATTGATACAATCTCCATTATCGAGCATTCCAGATATCCAACAATGCCGTTTCCAATCTTCCCAACGACGCGTTCCCCAACTGTGATCTCGCATGGAGTAAAAGTTAAATTGCCCAACCTGACCGTCAATTGAAATTGTTCCAGTCAATTTGCCTCCTTGTTCAAAATGCATTTTTTTGATTTCTTTCAATTGGTCAAAAAAAGAAGCAGTCCAAGATTCTTTGGCAATTGCATCAGCCGTTTCCTCGAGTATCATGGCACCCTGAAAATCAACCATAGGTGTATGGGCGGTAAATAATAGTTCAATCCGTACTTGATGCACTTTTTGAGCTGATGCCATCTCCCCTTCATAATAAATCTTGCACTTCTTAAGGGGTTCTAGCACTTCAAAACGCAGGCTACCCTGCTGAAAACCTTCACCCTCCTCACCTAGAGGGGCTAATCTACGTAATAAACCATGTTGAGGACTATAAAACTCTAACCAATGCTCATTGCTTCTTTGGTACCTGAAACTCATACGACACAGAAAAAAATTACCCTGCTGATCGATACCGTTAAAATAAGAAGAATCATTATAATATGGACGATCTTCTTGATGCTTAGCCTCTATAGATAAAGGGTTGTGCGTGAGAATTTCACGATTCGATAGTTGTTTTTTGATGAGCCATTTTTTGAGCTGTAAAATCATAATTTGGATGAGATGATATTGAGAAAATAAGTAAATATATTTATCCTTCTCGAGGATAATTATAAGGAATAATACGTTATTTGGGTTCGACAAGCACTTGATGCAGACCAAAAGCTGTAGTGATGGATTCAATTTGATGACTATTGAAAAGCACCTCAGAAGCCTGACCTGCTTCAACCGCACTTATTAAATCGATAGAAGTGCCCAAAGAAATTTTGACTGCTGAATGCTTAATCAGTAGGTGCTCAACCTTTCGTTTCTTTTCTAAGGTTTGGGTAGTATTTGATAAGCGTAAATTATAAATTTTCATGGCCATGAGATGTAGGTTTGGTTTATTAGGCACGTATCGCTTCAACGGGCACCATTCTCGAGGCCCTGTAAGCAGGTATAATTCCTGCCACCACCCCTGAAGCAGAGGCTATCAATAATCCTCGAATAGCATTAGTTGGTGATAAGAATATATTGTATTCTGCAATTGCCGTTGCTGCTTTTGCACCGAGGACAACGAAAATCAAGCCTACCATTCCCCCGATTAAACACAATATAATAGCTTCTACCAAAAACTCCATAAGGATTACGTAATTTTTGGCGCCTAAAGCTTTTTTAATTCCGATTAGCTTAGTGCGTTCTTTGACCGAAACAAACATAATATTGGCAACACTAAATCCACCAACAATGATTGCAAAAAAACCAATTATATATCCTGCTATACGTATGATTCCAAAGATATTTTCAAAAATCTGAGAAACGATCGAAAGCGTATTCAATTCAAAATTATTGTCTTCAATTGGCTTTAATAATCTTGCTGTACGTAAAACCCCCGTTAATTCTACTTTCATATTTTCTAGACGGACCCCTTCTTTAGCTTTTACAGAAATAGACGTACGCCCCCGATTAAAACCTGCCTTTTTGAGATTGACATATTTACGGGCAGTATTGTACGGAATTAGGGCAGCTTGGTCAAAATTGAGCGGATTAATCAAGTCTTTACCTTCTTTTTGTAAAACTCCAATAATCTGAAGGCGTTGCCCTCTTACCTTAATGTATTTTCCTATAGGGTCTTCGCTAGACCTAAACAAAGTTTGCGCTACATCGTAGCCTATCACAATTTGATTGGTGCCTCTATAAAATTCGGCAGGGGTAAAATAACGCCCTTTATAAAATTCCAAGCCAAACATATCTTTATAGTCAGGGGTTACACCAATAAAAAACACATTTGTTGCATTAGAAGTTGCGTACTCTACGGTACCACCTCCAATAAATACCGTATAGGTACTTATATCTGCTGTCGTAACTTGTTTTTTAATTACTTCATAATCTCTATAACTGCATTCAGGGCGCCGCATGTATTTCCAATAATTCCCTTCTTCAGGCGATTCTCCCCACGGAATTTTGCTGATATAGACCACATCATCGCCTAGCTGTTTGAAACTGTCTTGGATGTTCGCCTCTAGTGAATCTACAGCAGACAAGACCATAATGACACAAAAGATACCGATAGTTATACCGGACAAAGACAAGACAGTACGCAGCTTGTTGCCACTCAATTGCTGTAGGGCCTGACGAACACTTTCAAAAAAAATACGGGGTAAAAGAAATAAAGTACGCATCATATATTATTATTTAAGCATCTGAAAGGTTGTTCTTCGATTTCCTGCCCGACCTGCTTCTGTTTTGTTGCTAAATCTTGGTTGGCTTGCCCCAAACCCTTTGAACGATAAACGATCAGAGGCAATGCCTTTTAAAATTAAATAATCAACGACCGCACGGGCACGATTGTCTGATAAACTACGATTATCATTATCTTGTCCTACGTTGTCAGTGTGACCGCTAATTAGTATGTGTATAGAGGGATATTTTTTTAATAAAGTATACAGTTTATCCAATTCGACTCTTGAATCTGATTCCAAGACAAAAGAACCAGTTTTAAAGAAAACATTTTCTAGAACAATTGGTTCTCTAATATTGCTAATACTGTCCGATTCTTTCAATAAAATTGGCTGCAACAGTGCCTCTAACTGATAAGCCTTGTCCAGGCTGTTGGCATCTGTCAAGTTATAGTTGGCTGAATAAAACAAAAAACCTTGTTTGGATACATTCAGTGCATAGGCCCCTAGGGGCATCGCTATCATAAACGTTCCATCCTTATCCGTAGTCAAACTCGCATGCACTTTTTGAGTCTTCAAATCAATAATTTCGACCGAAGCAGCTAAAGGATTTTTATCAATAGCATGTCGTGTAATCCCCTTGACATAACTCACGGGGATAGGTCGAGCAAAATCAGGCAATTCAAAACCATAAATATCTAATGACCCGAAGCCGCCTGATCGATCTGATGCCAAATAAGCAATAGATCCTATTCGATTTACAGCGATAGCTTCCTCTTGTTCCTTGGTATTGATTGGATAACCCAAATTTTGTGGTTTAGTCCATATACCCCCTTCTTTTCTGCTTACATATAAATCATATCCCCCCATACCTGGCCATCCGTTCGAACTAAAGTAGAGGGTTTTTCCATCGGGGTGTAAACAGGGAGACGATTCGTTATCTAAGGTATTAATTGCTTCAAGATTAGATGGTTCTCCCCATGTACCGTCTTTTTGCCGTTTGGATACATAGATATCTTTGTGTCCCTGTCCTCTTGCTGCACCCCGAACAAAATAAAGGGCCTTTCCATTCGACGCTATACTAGGTTGAGATTCCCATTGACTACTGTTTATAGGGGGCCCTATATTGCGCGGCTTAGTCCACTGCCCTTCAATTTTTTGTGCATAATACAAATCACAACTCCCATAATCTTCGGGTCGGTTACAAACGGTAAACACTAAAAAGTTGCCATCCGCAGAGATAGTTTGAGCGCCCTCATTTTCGGAGGTATTAACCTGATCAATGCCGCGTCCTTTTTGCCAAGTACCCTTGTCATAACTACTGATATACAAATCTTCTTGTGCCTGATTGCCCTGCCCAAATTGAACCGTATAGACCAATTGGTTGTCAAGGCTTATCGAAGGGAAATATTCACGTTGAGCGGTATTGATATTCGAGCCTAAATTTTGGGGACTAAAGGGTACGGGGTTTTGAAGGGCTTGCGGACGGAAAAGAGCATCAGCTAACCGTTTTTTAGCAATTTTTATTAAATTAGGATGTTGATTTTTGAACGCTAAAAAAGTGGTCAAATGCTTTTCAACCAAAGAATAGTCTTTATTTTTCATAGCAATTCTAGCGATCGCCATGTGTACTTTAGGGTGATAATCAGGAGCTATTTCTAAAGACTGCTTAAAACTAAAGAGCGCCTTATCGTTTTGTTGAAGCCGTTCGTATAGATATCCTAATTGAATATATGCATTGATGAATTCAGGTGTCTTTTTAATCAATTTCTGAAAAGACTGTATTGCTAAATCCAATTCATTTTGTTGAACATAAGCATAGGCCTTTTTGTAGGCCTCTTGTGTTTTTTTGGGGGCTGTTTTGGGCGTCAGATAATCTACCTGAGCCTTGGACTGTAAGGCAAAAACAGCTAATATTAAAATAAAAATATACGGTTGCATAGCTTTTTGGTTAAGGTTTCAATATAGAGGATTACGGGAACCCTTTAAGAATGCGACTCATCAAATATTGGTTTTTTCGACCAATGAACCTAAATATAAGATATCTTTGCCTTGACGACAAGTCTTATGCATCGATTTAGAACGGATAAAGGCCTACGATACAAAACACCATAAGCTTAAGTACTTTTTTGGAGCACAAAAGCTACCTTTCTGCAAAGAGAAGTAGCTTTTATAAGATTGCTGAGGCCAACAAAGAAGTGCCGTAGGTTTAATCCTGGTATATATTGTCACCCTTTTGCTGCTTTTTTAGATAAGCTTCTAAATCTTTAGTGGTTAAAATCACCGCTTTCATCAAGGCCTCATCGGCATTTACCCCTTGCATTTGAGTGCGAATAAGAATGGTTCTATCGAAGGTACAATTTTCGATATCCGCTTCGCTAATATCTGCATCTGTTAAATCTGCTTTTCTAAAATTGGCACCAATCAAACTCGATTCAGCTAATGAGGCTCCTTTTAAATTTGTTTTTATAAATTTTGCTCCTGTCAAATCTGTTTCTGAAAAATTAGCCCCTTGGCAGTCTGTTAAGCTTAAATCTGCCACTATCATATCATTTTCTCCAATATCAGCCCCCCTAAAATCGGCATTCTTCAAACTTGAAGCTGCAATCGTGGCAGCACCACTTATAATTCGATCCTCATTATCACGTACTATATTTTTTTTGGCAGGTTTGTCTCCAAAACGTACGCCTCTTAAATCGGCCTCCCTAAAGTCGGCGCTATCTAAATTCATACCCCTCAAATCGGCCCCCGCTAAAGGAGCTTCCCTAAGGTTAATCGATGGAAAAACCCCATTCTTTACTTGATAGGCCTTTTGATAGGCTGCAAAAATTTTAGGTCCTTTTTTGATGAGTCGTAATTGCTGATCATTAAAAGGGGTGTTCGGATCGTCGTTTTGAGCGTTTGTATTATTTATAAAAGCCCCGGCAAAAAAGGGAATTATCAGCAAGGTCCGGAAACGGAAAAGCTTGTTATAATATTTAAAATGCATCATAGTAGTATTGAATTGTTGAATAATAATTAATGATAATGCAAAGAGTATGCTAGAATTTGAATATGCAAAAAAATAAAAAAAACGATGCTAGTCAATATGTGAGCAAAGGCTTATAGATTAAACTTGATTTTATGATAGCGTCTTGCTTCACGCTGCAATAAGGCTGTGTACTTGTGTGGATGTTCGATTTCAAAAATCAAAGCTGCCCCCGTAATAGGATGGCTGAATTGAATTTTCTGCGCCAACAAAAATAAACCTTTGTGTAGCAGCACCTTTCCTTTTTGTCCATATAAGCTATCTCCGACAATAGGATGTCCGATAGATGCTAGGTGGATTCTAAGCTGATGCGTACGTCCGGTAATAGGCTGCAAACTTAGCAAGGATAAAAATTGATTGCGCAAGGACGGGACGGTTTCGATTTTTTGGTAAAAACTGCAGGCTTTTTTACCCTCAATATCTACTGTTATCTCTCCTCGTTCGGGGGGCATCCCTTGAACAATGGCTAGGTATCCTTTTTGAATCGTCTTTGCTTCGAAAGCCCTTCCTAATTCTATTCTAGCACGCTGTGTTTTGGCCACTAATAGCAAGCCTGCAGTGGCTTTGTCCAGGCGATGCGCCACCAAAGGGAAGGCTAATGCATCCACTTGAGTAGACCTTGACAAATTGTGAATTAATCCACGTTCAATGGTTTTAAAAAAATTACCACTAACAGCTATCCCAGCAGGTTTATGAACCACAGCAATATAGTCGTCTTCGAAATAGATCTTAATATCAATTAAAAAAGGCCGTTGTTCTGTTTTAATGATTGCTGCTTTCAATACAATTTCGGATCCACCTTCTACCCAATCGGCGGTAGTAGCCTCCGTTCCATTGAGCCATACCCTAGAGGCTTTAATCGCTTTTTTGACACTACTTTTTGAAGGTAATTGATCAAAAACCCCCACCAAATAATCTGAAATACGTTGTTTGTGCGTAGAGGAAGGCACCAAATGTTTAGTTAGATTATTCATATAATATAAAAGAGCTATTTCATCCTTATGAAATAGCTCTCGTATGTGTCGGATCATTAAAATTAAGAAGGAAATTTACCCACTTTTTCAGAACATAGATAGTAGAATATCGCTCTGTATTTGTTGCGATTACTTTTGCCCATTTTTTCAATAACATGGTTGACAACAGCGTCTAAATCATCTGATTCAGAAAGACCTAATTTCTTGATTAAGTAGTTTTTCTTGACAGTATCTAATTCTGATTGGTCAGAACCTGATACAGTTTCTCCATCAGCATTATAGATAGATGGACCACAAGCTTTGGTACAAGCGATTAACTTATCTTCATCGTATTTAATCCCTAATTTTTCCATGTTAGCTTTATATCCTGCTACCTTTTCATCAAACTTGCTCATTTCAAAAATATTTTTTAATTGAATAAAATCTTATTACATCCGAAAAATAAGTTTTTTTGTACAAAATTCTAAATTTCCAGGATAATTTAGTTCTAAATTAATGAAATTTACGCAAGATAGTTTTACACACATCTTTGTTTTGTCGGTATTCTTTTTTGTTTACCATCGGAAAGTCTGACTCTATAGTAGCCATACGCGAACGGCAGGGTGTACAGTCTTCTAAGACAGCTGCTAAGGTTAAATTAAACATCAAATATCGAATATTTTCGAGCGCACCGTGTGGCACAGCATCCAAATCAGTACTTGTATAGCTAGGGTCACTTAGGTAGCTATCGTACTCTTTCACTACATGATTGGACCAATATTTATAAATACCTAATTGTGGTACAAAGGAGGTATCCATTTCAAAACTGTTTTGCTGAACATCCAAAACATAGCGTATGAGGGCAAATTTTCCGTAAACTGAACCAATAGGTATAATATAACGTTCGAGTAATTCGAAGCGTTTGTCCGATATTTTTCTTAAGATTACATCACCCAAATTTTGTTCAAAACTATAAACAATCTTGCTGCTTTTTGCTACGTTAATATTGTCTGTCAACAGCGTATTGTTTGTGTCAAATAGCGCTAAAAAATCGTTGTAATTGAGCAAGGAATCAAAGGCCTGACCTTTGCAATCTACTTGAAAAAACCAAGGCAGGTTCGTTTTTTGGGGGTTTAACTCTTGTTTAGATTCTGTACAACTATTAACCAATAGAAGTGTAGTAACTACAATTATAATCCAGTATTTCATTGATAATTTTTTATAATTCATCTTCGGAAAGAACCACTAGAAAATCGTTTTCTTCTAATAGTATTGAGGTATCTTTAGCTAAATTTAATTGAACCCCAAAATTTTCAGAAGCTTGCTTACTCCACTTCCCTTTTCGGATTCCTAGGCATATTTCGTCCCGTTGATTGGCTAAATGCATCACAGAACCAAAAGCCAATTGAACTGGAAATTCATTAAAATACAAATGTGCAGGCTTGACGTAAATCTCTGAGCCTTCCTCTGAAAATATATCATCGTAAAATAATTTAATCAAGGGGTTTTCACTCAGCTGCGTCAATATCATGGTAATTAAACGATTGCTGATAATAAAATCGTCTACATCTGTTTGCGTAATTATTTCTTGATTTTCTGAATTTAAAACTTGCGTAATAATTTTGGTCTGATGACTTTCAGTATGTTTGGCAATTGTTCGGAGCAACAAAAGTATTACTAGAGTATCGGCATCTATTTTATCCACGGATTGTTCCCTCAAATCTTGAGAAAGCACAATTATATTATGATAGTCATAGGGTTTTTGCTGCTGCAAGGCCTCAAGAGTCATCGGGTTGGCATTAATTAATCGAATGACAAAGTCGGGATATTCAGCTTGCAATACTTGGATGCTGTTTTGTAGATGTTCATTGGCTTGATCAAAAAGGATATCAAAACTAGAACCACTCAAAAGATAGCCTGCTGCTTCTCGGATAAATATGTTGGCGACATCATGCCAACCCAAAATCAAAATCTTTTTTTGCTGTTGCTCGATTCTTCCACCGTTCAGCCTCAAATCTTGCGCTTGAAAAAAGGGAACCGCTTCTAGTTGTATGGTAGAATCATCGTTGGCTAAAATAAGCATTTGATCGCCCGGCTGCAATAAAGTACCCTTGGCTGGACGTAATTGAAGGCCTTTGTCCGCACGATAAATCCCAAGCGGAATACCGTCTCTAAGCTGATAGCTTGCTGCATAAAACTCGACAGATTTCCAATCGTTTGGTTCATAAAAATAAACCTCACAGCCATCAAACGAAAAAATCTCGGAATAGACCACCTCCAATCCAGAGGTAAGCGAGGTTTGTACGAGTAATTTACCCATGATATTCCAAGAATCGAGGGCTATAATTTGGGGGTCATCAAAAAAATTGATTAATGCTCTTTTTTCAGGGCTGAATAATTCTGCAATAATAGGCAATTGATTTTGTCCTTGCTGACAGGATATAATCGCCATAATTGACTTTATAGCTTGAACATCTGATATTTCTTTGTCTGCTTTTGAAGCGCTTTCTGAACAGTTGGCCAAAAGCACCACTGACTTCGCACCTGCTACATGCACACGACGTAGTTCGTTGACATTCGCATAATCACCCGTAGTCGTAATAATCGTGGTATTTTTGGTCTGCGGCAAACGCTTGGCAATTTTGTTGTCCATCACCTCTTTATCTTCTTTTGCCAATATCACTATAGAGGCTTTTTTCTCACTTTCATTGGCCATAATAAGCTCTCGTATTACATCGACAGCTCGCTCATTCCATCCCAAAATGAGGGTGTGGTTTTGTTCCAAAACACGGCCACGTCCTTTCCTGAATTCATAGAAAACAGCTTCAAGGGTTGTGGTAATAAAAGCAATAAGCATCGACAGTAATATCACTCCTAGTAAGCCCGCTAAAATACTGGTTATTTTTAGCCAAAAGGGAGCTTCATTGTCTTGATTCATATTGCCAGGATCGGTCATTTGCAAAAAAACAACCCAAATATCTGTCAAGAAATTATCAAAATAATTTAGTTCTGGAAAAAAAAGGAATAAAAGCCAACGCAGACTAATTATAATTAAAAAACCTGCAACAAATACTAGGCTTAAGCTCAAAAAAATGGAGCCACCTCCCCGACTCAAGAAGCGTTCTAATTTGTATTTAAGACGGTCTTTGAAGCTAGCTTGCATGTTTTAGATAGGCTTAAAGGTACAAGGCACCAAAAAAAACATGCCTGAACCAAATGAGGCAGCAAAGATAAGCAACCACTTTGAGAATCGTAAATCTGAGCGCTACTTTTAATTTGTTATAACTTCGTTTGAGCATTGTAATAGATTTGTCAAACCTGGTCTATAATATTTATACAATTCTCTTTTCATTTGGGCTTTTTTTCAAAAAGAAAAAGTAATTTTGGGCATCTTTTTATACAACTAACTTTAGCATGATACCTAAATTTGATCGTACCGCCCTACTCATTCTTGATGGTTGGGGACATGGTACAAAGCCCGAAGTAAGCGCGATTGCACAAGCCCAAACTCCATTTATTGATGGATTGTATCAACAATTTCCACACAGCGAATTGCGCACTTTTGGTGAAGCTGTAGGTTTGCCTGCCGGGCAAATGGGAAATTCGGAAGTAGGCCATCTAAATATTGGTGCCGGAAGGGTTGTGTATCAAGAACTTTTGCGTATCAATAATGCCATCGAAGATCAGTCTTTCTTTGAAAACAAGGCCTTAATAAGTGCTTTAACCTATGCAAAAAAACAGCAGAAATCAGTTCATTTAGTTGGTTTGTTATCTGATGGTGGGGTTCATTCGCATATCAACCACCTCAAAGCCCTCTGCGATGCAACGCAAACATTTGGCTTAGATGATGTGCATATACATGCCTTTATGGATGGCCGTGATACTGCCCCACAGGGCGGTTTAGGCTACATGCAAATATTGCTTGACCATATAGAAGCTAGCCCAATTCAGTTGGCCACTGTATGCGGGCGTTATTATGCAATGGATAGAGACCACCGATGGGAACGCATCAAATTGGCCTATGATTTAATGGTCCATCAGAAAGGAACATATTATCAAGACCCTATCGAAGGGCTACGTGCATCGTATAAGGCAGGAATCAGTGATGAATTTATACAACCTATTCGATGTAATGATGCCACTGTCCAAGCAGGTGATGTCGTTTTGTTTTTTAATTTTAGAACCGATCGCTGCAGACAAATTGTACGCGTACTTTGCCAAGAGGATATGCCTCAAGAAGGCATGACGGTCATCGATAGCTTGAATATATTTACAATGACTTCTTATGATGCTGATTTTAAAAATATCTCGGTATTATTCGAAAAAGAAAATCTAAAAAATACCCTTGGTGAAATATTGGCCAAAGCCTCTAAAACACAGCTAAGGATAGCAGAAACAGAAAAATACCCACATGTCACTTTCTTTTTTTCTGGAGGAAGAGAGGCTACTTTCGAAGGAGAAACACGCGCAATAATACCCTCGCCAAAAGTAGCAACATATGACATGCAACCCGAAATGAGTGCACACCAGATAACACATAAAATCAAGGATTTGGTCCGTACAGAATGCCCCGATTTTATTTGTTTAAATTATGCCAATACCGATATGGTTGGACATACTGGCGTTTTTGATGCAGCTATAAAAGCGGCCGAAACGGTTGATAGTTGTATGAAAAGCCTTTGCGCAGAACTACTAGACAAAAATTATGGAATTTTAGTGATAGCCGACCACGGCAACTCCGATTTTATGATCAACAAAGACGGAAGCCCACATACAGCACATACGACCAATATGGTTCCTTGTTTTGCATTGGCCAACAATACCGATGGATGGCAACTCGAAGACGGAAAATTAGCAGATGTAGCCCCTACAATCCTGGGGATGATGCAGCTCGAAACCTCCAAAGAAATGGATGGTAAGTGCTTGTTAAAAGTAGATAGGTAATTTTATTGACGGCGTTTGCTGTAGCCTAAATGAACGTCCTTGTTACGGTTGTTTCGGAAGCGTTTTTCTTGGACGGCTCTATCTTTTGCATAATTATCACGTGTTTTTTTGTCTCGTGCAGCTTTGGCTAGTATTTCTTTGTCCTGAGATTTTTTACTTTCGGCTTCGTCCGACCTTGCTTTAACCTCTTTGGCAACTTTATTACGGGCCTCTTCATCGCCTGTTGAAAAATCGAGGGCTACTATCGATGTGCCGTCAGTTGACTCGTAGTTAGAGACCCCTAGTTGAATCATGTTGGCATTAAGCAATACCTTGCGTTGTTCGAGTTCAGTAACTCCTTGGTTGATTAAAAGTGCCATAACCACCTCATGAGGGCTTATAGATGGGCCTTTGTAGCCATTTGAACTAATAAATTCCGGGCTACCCTCTCCTTTGTTAGTTTGAAGAAAAGCATGCTTGTGATCATCTGTACTCGACCAAGATGTTTGGTCAGGCTTACTGTATTGCTGCACGAGTTCTGCTGCAGACTGATTGAGTTGTTCACTAGCATAGAGGAGGGGAAGTGGTGTTTTGCCATCTAATGTAGACCGCAAAGAAGCAACTTGACTATTGCCGGTAAGTTCGGGATGTTGTTCGAGGTAGCGCTTGAGAAAAGTATTCTTAAAGAGGGTGGGATTCATGCGCAGCAAGTTTTGTAGGAAGATTAGCTGCTTTTCGTCGGTAGACATCCCTTTGACATTAGCTGCAGTATTGGCCAAACAATATTTAGAATGACTCCAAGCATCGAATTGATAGCTTTGATAGTTGAAAGACGCTAAACCCGCATATTTGAAGGGGAATTTACTTTTGAAATAAAACTTATCTAACCAATTAAAGAAGAAATCAGCATCGTCCATTCGTCCTTCTTCAAAATGCCCTTTGGCCCGCTCAAATATTTTGTCTTGTACTAATAATTGAAATCGATTCTTGTAAAGGCCCTGACGGTCGTCAAATATTTGCATTAGCATGCTCAAATAATTGAGCGTATTTTTGTCGTTGCCTATTTTAAGGAAAAAAGCCCCTACTTCATACAAACTTGTCTGTATTTCATCTAAGGTTGTCCAAGAAGATTTGACCAGATTAATATCATAACCACTCTTTTTGCTATTTTTAAGCATCATAGTAATCATTCTCCAATACTGTAAGCGGTATTTGTCGTAGGTTTTTTTGAATTGCTTATTTTCGCCCATCAAAGCATACAAACCAATGGCATAGGCGTATTTAGGCAGCCCTTTGTCGTGGTATTTGTGTACCATTTCATTGGAAAGACGCATCAGCGACTTGTACTTTTTTTCATCCAAATAGCTCAAGAGTCGTTGTTCGTCTTGTTGGTATTGTGCGTCTTCGGGCAATGCTTTGCTACTAGATGAAGACGGTGGAGTGGCTAAGCTGTCTACCTGTGCCTTTGTGGCAACAAGAAACAATGAAAAGAAAAATAAAAATGCGTATTGTGTGGGTATCATACATTTATCTTTTGCTGTAGACCTTAAATTTAGCAAAAAATATCCTTTATTTATAAAAAGGGACAACAAAAAGCACAAAAGAAGACTAGTTAGCCCAGCATTTTTTAGTAATCCGACCCACAGGGCTTATAAATCAACAACACAGGTTATTTGTACATCGACTTCAAAACCAATCGACTTTTTGTCGATTTTCTCCCCTAACTTATAATCGATTCTGTCAACTTGCAATTCACCTTCCAAAACTTGTTGATTGTCAGCATTCTTTTTGACCGTAAAAGGAATCTCTATCGGGGTTGTAATATCCCTTAATTGCAAACTAGCCTGTGCAAGAAAGCCATTAGCTGTTTTCGATATTTTGGAAGATTTAATGGTTATCTTAGGAAAATTATTCGCCCCAAAAAAGTCATCTTTTTGCAAATGTTTGTCACGACCTGCACTGTTGGTATTGACCGTAGAGGGGTCTATAGATGCCTCAAAGCTAGAAGCGTTTAAATCTTTAGCATCAAATAAAACGGTTCCTTTCATATTAAGCATGGTACCGTTTACAACTGTACCTCTGTTCATTACACTAAAACTAATCTTAGAAGCAGATACATTGATATTTTGTGCCAAAACGCTACTCAATGTGCAAGCAAAAAGTAGGGACAAGAAGAATAATCCTTTCATAATATTAGAGTTTTTTTAATTAATTTTGTTCATTTGATAACTATAGAATAACAACCGTACCAAAAGGGTATATGTTCTAAAAATCATCGAATAATTTGCTTTTGATTAACATTTACACTCGAAAAGGCTTAATTTGACGTATAAATTAGTGAAAATGCCTAAAAATATTTTCTTGTGTTTGTTTTTTGCTTGTTTTGGAATCAGTTGTGCAATAGCTTTTGTTGCCTTAGGTAATTTAATCAATCAGCGTCCTTTTTGCAACGAAGCTTTGTGGTCGTTAACCGGCAAAAATCATCTTTGGATGCTGCCTATTTATACCCTAATTCCGTTTTTTGCAGGGCCTTTGATAGCTAAGCTTGCCTCCTACCCTTTGCATTTTCGTTTGACGGTTTATACTTGCAGTTCTAGTAGTCGAATTTATAATTGCGTTTGTACTCGAACAACTACTTGGCAAATGCCCTTAGGAGTACACTAAAGGTTGGCATTTTATGGGTTATATTCGTTTAGATTATTTCCCATTCTGGTGCTTATTTTTTTATATAATTGAATATTTTTATTGCTATTTAGACAATCACCTACGCTATGAAAGTTGAATTTTGGGCACTCGGTAACACTTCCTTTGCTTACCTCAAGGAAGGGACTGCTATTTACGAAAAAAGGTTAAAACATTACTTACCTTTTGAATACAAGATATTTTCGGATATCAAACAGGCTAAAAACCTATCGGAAGCACAACTTAAAGAAAAGGAAGGTTTAGCCTTGCTTTCTAAAGTCAATTCGGGAGATTGTTTGATTTTGATGGATGAAAATGGCAAAGAGTTGTCTTCCGTAAAATTTGCATCATATCTAGAAAACAAGCTACAACAAAGCTACAAAAAACTTATTTTTGTGATTGGTGGGGCCTATGGATTTAGTCCAGCCGTTTATGCACGGGCGAATGCCAAGATATCTCTTTCAAAAATGACATTTTCACACCAAATGGTGCGTCTTTTTGCACTCGAACAGCTTTACCGTGCTATGTCTATATTGCGCAATCAACCCTATCATCACCGTTAATTAATCGACAAGTTTAAGAATATGGCTACAAGTACCTTAATATCTGTTTTTAAAGTTTTACACATGCTCGGTTTTGTGAGCTGGTTTGCTGCCCTATTTTACCTGCCACGTTTGTTTATTTATCATCGAGAAGCCATGGAAAAGCCCCAAGAATCGTATGAAATATTGGCTGCACAATTCAAAATTATGGAATGGCGCCTTTATCATATAATCATGACCCCGGCTATGTTACTTACCTTTATTGGAGGGTTTTCGATGTTGTATTTGATGGGCTGGGATTATTTAGAGGTGAGTGATTGGCTACATTGGAAACTTGGATTTGTGTTCATTTTGGTCGTCTACCATTTTCATTGCAAAAAAACCATGGAAGCACTTGCCAAAGATGCAGCAGTTATGAGCCCTACTCAATTGAGGATGTACAACGAGGTACCGACTATTTTCCTTCTGGCAATACTACTTTTAGCGGTTTTTAAGAACAGTCTATTATTTGTTCAAGCCTTTTGCGCAATTATTGCCTTTGCATTTTTATTGATGCTGGGGATTCGTTTTTACAAAAAAGTTCGCCGGCATTAAGCAGGACGTTTTTTTTTGTAGTCACTGATATCGAAATGAATTGATTGGTCTAAAAAATCGGAGGCGACATTCGAGGCAATAATAACCGTACGTTGATTATGATGGGCATAGCCTTTCATCAGGCTTGCGTACCACTCAATAGCTTGTCTATCTAAGGTTACGGTGGGTTCGTCCAAAAGAAGCAAGGAAGTATCGCTACAAATAGCCAAAGCCAACTTAAGACGTTGTTGCATCCCTGAAGAGAAATACTTAACCGCTTTTGATCGGGTTGCTTTTGAAAATTGTAATAAATCGATTAAAGCCTCTTTGCTGCAAAGCATTCTTTTAAATTGAAGATGAAAATCAATCATTTCTATTAAGCTAAATTCTTCAATCAACTCAATATATGGCGCTGCGAAAGCCAACTGTTGATACAGTTGTCCTGTTTCGATTGTTTGTTCTTTGATACTATAGCGCAGAACGCCCCTTGAGGGAGACAAATGACCGGATAGTAGTTGCATAAAGGTAGACTTTCCTGCACCATTTGAGCCAGCAACAGCGTATGCTTTTCCTGCCTCGAACTGAAAATCTATGTTTCTAAAGATCCATTCGTAGCGATAACGTTTAGCTATATTTTCTAAATTGATGTTCATGGTACAAATATAAAAAAGCCATCCCTAATTTGGATAGCTTCTTTAGATTATCATTCAAATAGATCGAAACAAGGCTTATAATGACGCAAGATCTATTTTTATAGTTAAGATATCGTTTATTTTCTTCGGTTTAGACCTTTGATAATACCATTTTTGGAGGCTCTTACAAAATCAAAAATACGCTGACATTTACCGGAATCTTCCATGGTCTCCTTGATAAATTTAAGGCCTTTTGAAATATTGCGATGCTCAACGAATAATTGGTGATAGACATCCTGAATATCGCGAATTTCGTCAGAACTGTAGCCCTTGCGACGCAAACCAACGGTGTTGACGCCAATGTATGAGGCAGGATAACGAGAAATTCGTACGTAGGGAGGAACATCTTTGTTGAGTAGAGTTCCACCACCAATCATAGCATGCGCCCCGATTTGAACAAATTGGTGAACAGCTGTCATCCCTCCTACTATAACATGCTCTTCAATTTCAACATGCCCTGCTAAAGTAGCGTTGTTGGCTAAAATACAATGTTCTCCGATGACACAATCGTGGGCTACGTGCACATACGCCATCAAAAGACAATTATTCCCTATGACTGTTTTGTAGTTGGCCCTTGTACCTCTGTTAAGGGTACAATATTCTCGAATGATGACATTGTCTCCAATTTCTAAGGTCGTTTCTTCTCCATCAAATTTTAAATCTTGTGGAATTGCTCCAACAATTGCGCCTGGAAATATCTGACAATTTTTACCAATGCGGGTACCTGACATGATACATACATTGGCCGATATAGTTGTATTGTCGCCAATAACGACATCGGATTCTATGGTAACCCAAGGGCCAATTTTTACATTTTTACCAATGCGTGCATCCGGATGAACAGCAGCGTGTTGATAGATATTGGTGACATTTTCTTCCATTCGATTTATCTTCTAATAATTTGTGCTAATAATTCTGCTTCACATACCAACTTGTTACCAACATAAGCCTTGCCAGACATTTCACACAATCCTCTTCTAATGGGACTAATTAATTCCATTTTAAAAAGAATAGTGTCTCCTGGCAAAACAGGATGCCTAAACAAGGCATTCTTTATCCGTAGAAAAAACGTATCATAATCGTGTGGATTATCAACATTTTCCATTACTAAAATACCCCCTGTTTGGGCCATTGCTTCTATCTGTAAAACCCCTGGCATTACAGGATTGTCAGGAAAATGTCCGGTGAAATACGGTTCGTTCATCGTAACATTTTTGACGCCCACCACGTGTTGGTCAGATAGCTCAATAATTTTGTCAATTAACAAAAAAGGATAACGATGCTGTAATTTTTTACTGATTTCGTGGATATCATTGACCGGTTTTTTGTTTGGGTCATAGGTTGGTATCCCCCTTAATTTGCGTTCTTTTTTGTACTTATTTAAAAGTGCTTTTGCCAATCTTGTATTGGCAGCGTGTCCGGGTTTGCTTGCGATAATTTTGACGCGTAAATCTAGACCCGTTAATGCTAAGTCACCCACAACATCTAACAATTTGTGTCGGGCAGCTTCATTTTGAAAACGTAACTCGGTCGTATTTAAGATGCCTTCCTTTTCAACTTTAACGGGTGTTGAAATATTTAGTTTGGCCGCTAACTGATCAAGCTGACTGTTCTCAGGTATTTCGTTTACAAAAACCAACGCATTGTTTAGTGCCCCGCCTTTGATGAGTCCGGCATCAGCCATCGCTTCAATTTCGTGCAAAAAAGCAAAGGTTCGGTTGGGCGCAATTTCTGTATTGAAATCTGCTATATCCTCTAAATTTGCAAACTGTTTACCTATAACAGACGAATCAAAATCGATTAAGGTTGTAAGCTGAAATTTTTCTGAAGGAAAAATTGAATATTCGGCCTCTGTTTCTTCGTCTTTCCAGACAAAAGGAGTTGGTATTTCAAGATAATTTTGTTCGGCATCTTGTTCGACGGTTCCTACTGCTAGAATTGCTTCGACAAAAGGCAAGGAAGAACCATCTAAGATAGGTATTTCATCGGCATCAATTTCAATTAAAGCATTTGAAACACCCGTTCCTTTGAGGGCTGCCATTATATGTTCGACCGTAGAAATAGTAACATCCTTTTTGCCTAATACGGTACAACGTTGTGTTTGAACCACTAAATTGGCCTCGGCTTTGATAAGGGGCTGTCCTTCGATGTCGGTTCTTCTAAAAACTATTCCATGATTTTTGTCAGCAGGATGAATGGAAAGATGGGCTTGTATCCCGGTATGCAATCCTTTACCTTGCAGTTCAACGGACTGTTTGATAGTAGACTGTTTCATAAAAATATTGAATATTTTGAGATAATGGTGTGTAAATAAAATTGGCGTTTATCGAACGTCAAAATATTTTTGCTGTTTGCCCCACAAAGATAAACTAATTCGGTTAAGATTATAATTAGCAGGCACTTTTAAAGCAAAACTATCGTTTATTTAAGGACGTTTATCCAATATTTTTTGAATCTTATCCACCTGCTTTTGTAATTCTGGTAAATTTTTGAAAACGATAGCACAGCGATAGTACTTTTTGTAATCAATGGCAGGAGACCCCCATATAGCGGTGTCTTCTTTTTTGACTGATTGCCCAATACCACTTTGAGCCTGTATTTTGGTTCTATTGGCAATTTTAAGATGGCCTGCAAAGCCTACTTGTCCACCAATCATACAGGAGGCGCCAATTTGAGTAGATCCAGCTACTCCAACCTGTGAAGCCATGACGGTATTTTTACCTATTTTAACATTATGCGCCACCTGAATTAAATTATCCAATTTAACCCCTTGTTCTATAAGCGTGGCATTCATTGTTGCGCGGTCTATAACCGTATTCGCTCCAATTTCTACCTCATTTTCTATAATGACATTCCCTAATTGTGGGATTTTTTTGTAGCTACCATCCGATTGAGGGGCAAAGCCAAAGCCATCACTACCAATAACCGTATTGGCATGAATAATGACACGATTTCCTATTTGGCAGGCACGATAAATCTTAACGCCAGAATGTAAGATGGTCTCTTCACCTATTTCTACGGATTCGCCTACGTAACAATGTGGATAAATCACGGCGTTATCGGCAATAATAGCCCCCTTCTCAACATAGGCGAAGGCATCAATACGAACGCCTTTGCCTATCTGTGCCTCGGGATGTACATAGGCTTGTGCTGCAATCTTAGGCGGAAGTACTGTTTGTTGTAGTTGGCCAAAATGCTGCATCAATACCGCTAATGAAGAATAGACATCTTCCACTTTTATCAAGGTAGCAGTAATGGGCTGTTTTGGTTCAAAATCAAGGGCCACCAAAATAACCGAGGAGGCACAGCTGTACAGATATGATTCGTATTTCATATTGCCTAAAAAACTAATTGACCCAGGGCTACCTTCTTCAATTTTTGCAGGTTTAGAAACCCAAACATCGGGATCACCGAAGAGCTTCCCTCCTACTAATTGAGCAATCTGACTCGCTTTGACTTTCATAATTAATAAATTTTGGAATGAGATTTAAACTTAGAACATTTAAGCTGTAAAATAAAATTTGTTTGATTTATTTGATGTATTCAATTGTTCTTTTTGTCAGAAAAATGTGAAAAAAAAGCGACATCCAAAAATATAATAGTAATGCTATTATATTTTAGTGCAAAAAAACTAATTTTTAGAGTAAAACTTATAATTTGGGA
>CAJQQM010000218.1 GCA_905480485.1 uncultured Aureispira sp. | reverse complement strand
TGAAACTATATAAATTGAGTTGTTTGTATTGCCATCAAAATGGGCGTTATACTCATTTACAGCTAGATAGTGGCGAAAAAAGTTTTGAGCTTCTGAAAAAGCACTTTGACGATGATTCAATGCATTCTATGTACGATGCGCATCGGTATCACCCCGCTTCAAAAGCAAACAAGCCAACACCCCCTCATTATACAGACGAACGTATGTCCGATCAGCAGCTGCAAGACATTCGATTTTTTATCACCAAAATGGCCCAAATGGGGCCCGATGCTATTCCGTATTACAAAAACTATTAATTTTTTTGCCACAGTAGACAAATTGTTTATAGGCTGCGTTTTTGTACAAAACGTCTTTCTGAATGAGCCTACATATACTGACTTTTTGTTTGCTAATCTTAGTAACTACTGCCACTGCTCAAATTAATGTGCACATTAATGTTGACCATCAAGAAGTATGCACCCCAGCCATCATTCAATTTTCTGACAGTTCAGTATCAAGCCTTTCTCCAATCATTCAATGGGAATGGTCTATAAACGGCGCTGTATTTTCAACACTACAAAACCCTGCTTATCTTGTTAATGTATCGGGCAATTACGATATCTGTCTAAAAGTATGGGACGGCCTAAACAATACGGATTCAATTTGCTTAACGAATTACATTACTGGCTACGAATCGCCTACTGCTGATTTTAGTCCAGATAATCTGGGTGGCTGTGCCCCACAAAGTGTAGCTTTTACAGACCTAAGTACCTTGGGCGATGCTCCTATCGATTCTTGGCGCTGGGATTTTGGAGATGGTAATATCGACAGCCTTCAACAGCAGCCTTCGCATTTATATAATACAGTGGGCAACTTTGATGTTACCCTAGTGGTGACCGACAGCAATCACTGCGATGCTTCTTTATTGATTAGCAATTTGATTACAATAAGTCCTCAGGTAAGCGCTTCTATCAGTCCCAATTTTGCTTACCTTCAATGCGCTTTACCTGCCCAAGTTAATTTTAGTGGGAATAGCAATACTCCTACGGGACTTTTTACCTGGTCTTTCAATGATGGAACATCGGCAACAGGCGCTTCTATTCTAAAAAACTTCTTGAATCCCGGATGCTACAGCCCCACCCTAACCGTTTCGAATGGCTATTGTTCTGCCTCCGCTACCGTTGCTTCCTGTATTACAGTTTCTGTACCTCCGGTAGCACAATTTTCGGTAAGCGATTCTACCAATTGCTCCCTCCCATTTAATCCAAACATCAACAATAGCAGCAGCGGTATGACCAGTCTTAACTGGAATTTCGGAGATGGTAGTGTATCTAATATTTACCAACCAAATTACAGTTATACAAGCTATCAGACCGAGGATAGCATTAACTATAACGACGGTGTTTTTCCAATCATACTGACTGTATCCAATAATGAGGGTTGTACAGCCGCTGATACACAATTGATTTATGTCTCCAATCTAAGTACTTTTTTGACTAGCCCAACGAATATCTGCGCACCCGATACCTTAAACCTGTCTGTTAGCGCCTATAATATTTCACCCTCTTTTTATCCAGTTGCTTGGACATGGGCTGCCAATGGATTAGCCTCGACAAACAACAACCTTGCAACCGTTATTTACCCAGATTCTGGCCTATATTCATCTACTGTCATTACGACCGATAATATTGGATGCATGGATACCTCTAATCGAACCATGCTTATAGGAATTCCTCCTGTCATTGATAGTATTTACAGTGATACCAACTTTGTTTGTCGAATAACCGGTATTCAATTTGGTGCATTGGGTAGTTCGTATACGGATGAATGGATTTGGAATTTTGAAGATACCTCCTCATTTATTGGACAAATTGGTAATCATATTTTTCAGGATACAGGTTATATTTCAGGCATTTTACTTGCTGGATTTAGAGGTTGTTATACCGCCACTTCTTTAGATAGCTTTTATATATATCCTCCTATTGCTCATTTTGATCCTTTAATCTCTTGTGATTCCTTAATGGTAGAATTCATAGATGCATCCATAGGCGCTCATCATTGGTATTGGGATTTTGGGGATAGCAGTAGCCTTACCGACACTTCTACATTACAAAATCCGAGCTATAATTACCCTGACACAGGAGTCTATATTGCAATGTTGATTGTATATAACGATAGTACTAACTGCACCGATACATTACGTAAATTAGTAATTTTAGAAAAACCCTATTCCTACTTTGAACTTCCTGATTCGGTCTGTACTCCCGCTAATTTATTTACACAAAACCAATCGATTGATGGTGTAGCTTGGTTTTGGAGTGCCCCAAATGCCGATTCGGTGACGGCCCTGAATTTTGACACCAAATTATATTATGAGCAGGCGGGAATCTACACCGTGAGATTATTCACCTACGATATTAATGGCTGTATTGATACTTTTCAACGAAACCTATCTGTCGCTGGTATAGACAAAAACATTCAACACTTGCCGCAGCCAGCTTGTCGTCCAACTACGGTCGTATTTGCCGATTCCTCAACAGGTATTTTATCTCCGATCATCTCTTGGCTTTGGGGCAATGGTTCAACACAAACGACGAGCAGTGAGAGTTATATTTTTCCCGGACCTCAAGAAATGCCCCTTAGCCTGACCAACGATTGGGGCTGTCATTTTGATTTGATAGATACAATAAATATAGGGGGATTGTTTATTAATTTCAGTGCTCCAACTGAGATTTGCCTTGGCAGTTCTATGGCAGCCGTTGCGATTCTCAATGCACCTGCCAACACCTATGCTTACGAACCCTATACCCTGATTTGGGACTTTGGCGATGGCCAAAAGGATACAACAACGAATACTACAATCACACATTTATATAATCAAGCAGGCGTTTTTGATATCTGCCTTGAAGTCATTGATTCTTTGGGTTGTAGTTCTGTTTTTTGTCGGCCCAATTGGGTGGAGGTACACGACCCTTCGCCACTGTTTACGGCAGATACTTTTTATTCTTCTTGCCCACCGTTAGCCGTTAGTTTCAGTCATCTTGCTGCTCCGGGTAGTGTTTGGAATTGGTCTTTCGGAGACGGTTCTGTATCTAACCTACCCAATCCCATACATCTTTATTCTACGCCTGGGTTTTATGATGTTATTTTAGAACTAGTCGCATTTCCTGGCTGTTCTAGCATCGATACTATTGAACAAATGATTCAAATTAGCGGGCCAAGCGGTTTTTTTTATATGCCTCCTGTAGAAAGCTGCGCCCCTTACAGCAGCCAATTGATTGGGTTCGGCAACAATGTTGCTAGCTATACCTGGCTATTCGACAATGGGGATTTTGTAATACACACTTCCAGTTTATCTTCAGATACTGCTAACTATACATATACCACTGCAGGTACATACTCACCGTCCTTAGTTATAAATGACGGCATGGGTTGTGAAATAAACTATCAGCAAGATAGCATTGTAATACTACCAACACCTCAAGCTGAATTTACGGCCGACAGCCTGGCATGTTTGAATGATAGCATCGCGTTTCAACTAAATGATAGTAGCCAATATTCTTACAATTGGTTCTTCGAAAACGGACAGCCGAGTAGTTCTTCCTTAGCCAACCCTGTCATTTACTTTGCAGATACAGGAAACCTTGATATTCGACTGGTCGTGATTGACGGCCCTTGTGTTGACAGCATGATAGCAAACGACTACCTATACATCCCTGCTAATCCGATCGCAAAATTTGGACTATCCTCTAATTTTTGTATTCCATTTGACCTAACCTTATCAGATAGTTCAAGTACTTTAGATGGATACATAGATAGTTGGCAATGGAACTTTGGAAACGGTCAGTTGGCTAATAATGTACAAGACACCACGATTGGATATACCCAAGCGGATTCGTTTTTGATACAATTAGTTGTCGCAAATAATTTTGGTTGTCGAGATAGCAGCGCACAATTGATGGTGGCTGTCCAACACCAGGGAGCTGCTATTATAGCCGATAGTGTTGTATGTCGTGGTGATTCCGTTCAACTGATGGCAAGCGGTGGCACTATTTATCAGTGGTTAGTTGGTTCGAATCTATCGGACAGTAGCATTGCGAACCCCTATGCAATCTTAGATAGTTCATCGAATTTTATGGTTGCGGTAACCGATAGTAACAACTGTGTTGACACAGCTAGTATTGACGTCAAATTGTTCGCTACTTTATCCGATAGTCTACCCAATTTTAGCATTTGCTTGGGCGATTCTATTTATTTACCCCCTGTCAATGGGAATACAATAGTGTGGAGCGGCAGTAATTTATCTTGTGACAGCTGCCCAAGCCCCTTGGCCTATCCGTACGATTCAAGTAGCTACTTTGTGGTTTATTACGACAGCAATAATTGCCTTGCATTAGATAGTTTAGCAATCCGTGTTTTTGACTTAAACCAATTCGAAGCTTTAGGATCTGATTCGATTTGTCTTGGAGATAGCCTCCAATTAAGCGTAAGCGGTCATGCAGGACTCCCTGTTGAATGGTCTCCCAATTATGCCATCAATTCTACCCTATTAAATAACCCAATTGTTTTCCCAAGCACAGATACACGATACCTTGTTCAAGTGGAGATTGGTTCTTGCAACCGACAGGATAGTATATTGGTCAAGCTCAGGCCTCCCCCCTCTATTCAGGTTCAAAATAGCACCTATTGTGCTGGTGATAGTGCAACATTAGAGGCCTTTGGAAGTCAAATTGGCTATCACTGGTTTCCGCCCGATTTTTTATCAAACGATAGTATACAATCCCCCTTAACCACTGCCCCGTTTAGCCTACAATACACCGTGTGGGGCGGCAACATTTGCGGCCCAGACTCAAGTGTCTCAACTGTTACAGTTTCACCGCCACCTGTAGTTCAACTCGATAGCCTGATAATAGCAATAATAGGAGATGAAATAGCCCTGGCAAACAACCTAAGCAACAACTATAATTACCTTTGGTCACCGGCAGATGAATTATCTTGTAGCGACTGCCCAAACCCACTTTGGTGGGTGCAAGGCAATCAAACATTCCACTTAAGTGTCACTGACGCAGCAGGTTGTTTTTCAAGCGACT
>CAJQQM010000217.1 GCA_905480485.1 uncultured Aureispira sp. | reverse complement strand
GGCAACCGAATCTATCAAATAACTATTATAAGCGACCCAGCCCTCATAAGGGTCGAGTTGCGCAATCGGATACCCCTGTGTATTTGCTGCAAAAGCTTGAACTCTAGAGCCCGTGGTCAGTCCAGAAAATTTAAAATTTTCTGCATAATTACTAAGTCTATTGATGGTAAAGCCTACATTAATATATTTCCATTTAGTCCCGGTTCTTGACGTTTTATTGGCCACAAGCAAGCCCAAATTCCCAAAAGAAAATTGTGCCATTCCGTCGCTTGTATTACTTCCCAAAAAATCAGTTTGAATCTGTTCGAAAAGTCCACCGATAGACAAAGAGGCTTCTGAACGCCGATAAATCGCTAGACCTGCAGGATTAAATGACGCTGTGGACAAATCCCCTCCCAATGCCCCTAATGCATTGCCGAGTGCCATCGAACGAGCATTAATAGTAGGATTAGACGCCCCAAAAAGCAAAGCATCGGAAGTAAGTTGACTATAGGCAGTAGGTCTTAGACACAAACTGCAAAAAAGAATAAGAAAAAATCGCATAGGAGATACTATGTTTTTGCTTCAGCTATTGCACTCTACCCAAAATAACAGCTATAGAACTACTAGAACTTATTATCTTGGCCTTGAGCTATTACGACTACTTGAACTACTTGAACTATTGGAACGATTAGATCCTGAGCGACTTGAAGAAGAGGAACTTCTGCTACTGGAATTCGATTTGTTCGGTGTATAAGTACTACGCGGACGCGTTCCGTAATTAGAAGGCGTGGATGGATAGGTCCTAGTTGTATTCGTAGATCGCGTCGCATTCGTAGAAGGATTCGTACGGGTATTCACACGCCCTGACGAACTACTTGAATTGTAGCTGTTGCGCGTGTTGGTTCTGATGCCCGTATTGCTTCGTACACCGGTTGTGTTGAGACCACTATTCGCTACATTTGGGCGTCGAGTATTGCGAATAGAATTAGTGCTATTTGTAGAAGGTGCAGTAATATTGGTTGCAGAAGGACGTGGACCACTGACGGCATTTCTGTTACGACGAATACTTTCGGTAGTCATTCGGCTATCGGGCTGACGACTCAAATGCACGGTATTACTGCGAACTACATCCGAACCGCGACGACTGCGCTGCATAACATAGTTGCCAGCATTAGGGCTTGAATTGGCAAAATTATACCACCAATAATTCGAATTAGCATTGTAGTTATTCCAATTAGAGTTATTGTTGCCGTAATAGTTGTTGTACGAGCAATAAGGGTTATTCCAGCCCCAGTTGTTGTTGTACCCAAAGGCATAAGGCTGATGAAACTGATTGTGATTGTTCCAGCCCGAATAATAACTATTGCCCCAGCCATAATAGTGACCATAATTAGGGTTGGTATAAATATTAGACCCGTAGTACTGAGATTGATTGTTGTTGTACCAGTAATTATCGGTGTAATAATTGCTGTAGTATGAAAAACCTGGTGCTGCATCGTGAAAACGTCGGACCCTTGATGCATATTCATAATCGTGGGGTTCCAAGTTTTCGTCAATATAATATTCTTCCGGCATCGTACCTTCCGGTACCGTTTCTGATGCTGCAATTTCGTCATCAAAAAGCTCATCCTCTATCCTATCTTGAGCACCACTTGCAGGGTTAGCTGCTTTTTTTTGCACCTTTTCCACTCCATCAAAATAAATATCATCGTATTGCGTGGATTCATTTTGAGCGAAAAGTATAGCGCTGTTGAAAAGTAGGAACAAAATGAATAGACGTTTGAATGAATAGATTCTCATAACTAAATGGTTAGATGAACTAAATTATATTGGCAAAGAAATCACAAAATAAAGCTATATGTTTTAGAAAAAACATAAATTTGTGTCGCTGCTGTATACAATATACAGCATTTTGTGAAACAAACCGACGAATAAGGTGCTTCTCTGTATTATTTTAACAAAAACAGCCGCCTAAAAATTCATTTTTCACAAAAAAAAGACTTTTAAATTATTAATTAGTAAACAAAAAACATACCAATCAATGGCTAAAGAAATCACTTCACGTTCTGAAGATTATTCTCAATGGTATCTTGATATTGTCAATAAAGCAGGCCTTTCCTCCAATTCTAAGGTAAGGGGATGCATGGTCATAAAACCCTACGGGTTTGCTATTTGGGAAAAAATTAAGGCCGATTTAGATCGTCGCTTTAAAGAAACCGGACATGTTAACGCCTATTTTCCGCTGTTGATACCCAAAAGCTTTTTAAGTAAGGAAGCCGACCACGTAGAAGGTTTTGCTAAAGAATGTGCGGTGGTGACACATCATCGCTTGATGAATGCACCCGACGGCAGCGGCGTAGTGGTTGACCCGAGTGCACGTCTTGAAGAAGAATTAATTATTCGACCTACTTCAGAAACCATTATTTGGGATACCTACAAAGATTGGATTCACTCTTACAGAGACTTGCCCTTGCTGATTAATCAATGGGCTAATGTAATGCGCTGGGAAATGCGTACTCGACCTTTTTTGAGGACTGCAGAGTTTTTGTGGCAAGAAGGACACACGGCACATGCTACCCGCAAAGAAGCAGAAGCAGAAGCTGTGATGATTTTAGAATTGTATCGTTCTTTTGTGGAAGATATTATGGCTATACCACTGTATACCGGAGAGAAAACAGCACATGAACGCTTTGCCGGTGCCGACAAAACCTATACAATCGAAGCCATGATGCAAGACGGCAAAGCCTTGCAGTCGGGCACTTCTCATTTTTTAGGTCAAAACTTTGCCAAAGCCTTTGATGTTACTTTTTTGAATGAGCACAACAAATCTGAGCATGTATGGGCCACATCGTGGGGTGTTTCAACCCGTTTAATGGGCGCTTTAATTATGATGCATTCTGATGATGAAGGATTGGTACTACCTCCTAAGCTAGCCCCCTTGCAGGTGGTCATAATTCCCGTTCCTAAAGCCAACGATGAAATAAATAAGGTAGTGGAGCAAATTATGGACGAATTAAAGTCAAAAGGTATTTCGGTCAAATACGATACCGACCGCAAAAAAAGACCAGGGTTTAAATTTGCTCAATACGAAATGGAGGGCGTACCGGTTCGTTTGGCTATTGGCAAACGCGACTTAGCGAATGGAGTGATAGAGGTAGCGCGGAGAGATACCAAAGAAAAAAGCAGTGTCCCCTTAGAGGGCATCAGCACATATGTCGAACAATTATTAGAGGATATTCAACAACACCTTTTCGATCGTGCAAAAAAATTTAGAGATGGAAATACCTTTAAAGTAGATAGCTGGGAGGCGTTTGAATCCGTTATTGAGAAAGGAGGTTTTGCCTACTGTCATTGGGATGGCAGCACCGAAACTGAATTAAAAATAAAAGAATTAACTAAGGCAACTAGCCGGTGTATTCCACTAAGCCCGCTGCCTCAATTTGAGGACGATGGTGAAGGCACCTGTATCTTAAGTGGTAAGCCCTCGAAAAGGAGGATTATTTTTGCTAAAGCCTATTAACAAAGGTGGCAAATAGCTAAATGAATCCCACGCAAATAAAAAGAGTCCTTCATCGGGCTCTTTTTTTTTTAAATTTTTATATTTTGTTTCGATAGTACTTGATTCGTATACCCCCTCTTTTTGGGCGAGTCTAGATGGCTTCTTAAACCCTCTCATTATGCATTCTTTATTCTTCTTACTATTTTTTACTCTTATAAGTTCAGTTTATTGCCAATCAAATATTCCTTTCGAAACTATAATATTGACGAATGGAAAATATCGATACAAAACAGACCAAACATTGGTAAACGGTAAAGTCGAACAAAACATTGGGGAAGAATACCCTCGCAACTACCGTATCCTATTTTCGGTAGAGGGGGGGCTGCTAGAAGGTAGCTACAGTTACTATTATGGAAATGGCCAATTATCTCAAGTAGAATTTTATAAGAAAGGAAAACGTGTAGGGCCACGCAAGCGATGGTGGATGAATGGCAATAAAATGCAGGAGTGGACTTCTCACAAAACTACTTTTTGGTATAAAAGTGGTCAGATGAGAGAACAATCGATTTTTGGCAAATTTGGAAACTTACAGTCTAGAAAATGCTGGAATCGAATGGGAGAACCTATTGACTGCGACTAAGGGATGTCCAAAGAACAGCTAGAATTACTCTTCTTTTTTGGATGCAGCAAAAAGTGCAACAACACCTAAAGGCACAGGCACCCAACAAAAGTCTAACAATTCAGTAAGGTGTCCATTCGTAGAACCAATCATAAACATGCCTGCAGCAGCAGCAAAAGCTAAAGTCGCAACTAAATTCAGTTTCTTCTTATCCATAATATAGGCGTTAATAGGCTAAATAAACTTAGTGTACGTACAGGCGCAGGTTATTGTTTCGTTATTCAGATATACTCTTTCCCGCTACTTCAATAAAAACGGTATATTCAAATTCATTCACTGTACTGTAGCCTCAGCGCATAGGAGGATACTTGACATTTCAATCAAAAAAAATTATATTGTACAGTAGTACTAATTTTTGATTTCAGTTCAAAATACTTTAAATGAAGACGAAAGAAAAAATCATACAATCTGCACTTCGATTGTACAATCAAAAGGGACTTTACAATGTTTCTTCAAGAGATATTTGTCGAGATTTATCCATCAGCCCAGGCAACTTTTCTTACCACTACCCTAGTATTCAGCGACTTTGCACCGACTTATTCAGCCGCTTGATTCAAGCGCTCGAATCAATCGACTCTAGTGCCGAAACCGCCAGTATTATTCGATATTTGGACCAACGTAAAGCTATTATGCTCATCCAATATCACTACCGGTTTTTTTATTTAAACCTTTATGATACCTTACAAAAGTTTGAAGGCATAAAAGATTTTTATGTACTGCATTATCAAGAAGAAAATGCTAAAATTATCAAAACCTATCAAAGCTTTGCGCAACAAAGCCAATTTAAACAAGCGCTCAGCCCATCACAGTTAAAAGCAGTTCAACAAGCAACACAAATACTGCAAAGTAGTTGGCTAATCGATGCATCGTTGCAATTGGACAAACAGCTTGACCAACTTATTTTAGAATACCTTTATCAGCAAATTCAAATTTTACTAGTACCTTATCTTCGTGAAAAAAGCCAACAGATTGTGGCTGATTACTTCCGTAATTTGAGCTAGAATGGATTAGTGCCACACTTTACAGCCCTCCGTACAATTGGTACAGATATCGATTTGATTCCTGCCCTTCATTAGCTTTTTTCTAAAAAAAGAATAGGCTTCTGAATGCCAAATCGATAAGAAATCATCGTGTTTTAAGCTTCCTAATTTATAGCTAGCGTCTTTATCAAAACAACAGGGCACCACCCATCCGTCCCAGGTGATTACACAAGAATGCCATAATTTCCAACAATGATTCAAAAGTTGATTTTTAATTACATAGGTGCCATCAGCTTGTTTCGAGTAACGGGCGTACTTGCTTTGCACAGGGATTAAAGGGTTCCCATGCTTATAATTATAAATTTGGGCTGTTTTCAGCTTGACTTCATCTATCCCTATTTCATCTGCCAATCGATAAACCTCATCAATCTGATGCTCGTTTGGACGAACCACCAAAAACTGAAAAATCAGGTGTGGTGTGGATGATTTTAGCTTTTGTTTCCATTTAACCATATTTCGAGCACCTTCGAGCACTTTAGCTAGTTCTCCTTCTTTACGATACGACTCATAAACAGCTTGAGTGGTGCCATCAATAGATATGATCAATCGATCAAGGCCCGACTCAACGGTTTGCTTTGCCTTTTCGTCGTCGATAAAGTGCGCATTCGTTGAAGTGGCTGTATATATCCCACGCTTGTTGGCATAGGCAACCATTTCCAAAAATTGAGGATTGATGTAGGGTTCTCCCTGAAAGTAAAAAGTTAGATAAAACAGTTCTTTACCGAGTTCATCAATAATTTTACTAAAAAAATCCTTTTTCAAATTACCCGTATCTCTAGTAAAGGCCCTCAAACCACTCGGGCATTCCGGACAACGCAAATTACACGCGGTAGTAGGTTCGACCGAAATTGAAAAAGGAGTTCCCCATTGTACAGGACGTTTTATAAGTCGGCTCAAATAAAAAGAACTGTACACTTTAAGAGCGTTCCATAGCCTTCTTGCTGTCAATTTTTTGACAAAGTTATATGTATCTTGCCAATAAATCAGAACTGAATCGTTTGAAGCGGTTGCTTAAGATAGTGGGTTTGCAAGACCCTAATATGATGCAATTCGTGTCCCGAAATAATAGCCGCTATGGCACGAACACTATTGTCAAAGATAGGACTACCTCCTAATCGACTTTCGCTTTCTGAAAAACCCTGAAAAATGTGTTGAGTGTTTGCACGCATCAGTGTCAGAGATTTTAGCAAATAACGTTTATCCATTTTCTTCAAATCAGCAACTTGAGCATAGTCGTTTTCGCTAAAAGGCAAAGCATCGGCGAAATCGTTTCGAGCAAAGCGCAAGGCCCTGTACGACAAAATTTGCTCGCAATCTAAAAGGTGTAACAACAATTGTTTGACCGACCACTTTTCGGTTTGATATCGATAATCAAAAAAAGAATCTTCTAAAGACTCTAGTATCTCTAAAACGTATTGATGTGTAATTTCCAACAGTCGTAGAGGATTATCAGGTTTTAATAATTTGACATAATTGTGGTAATAATCGGTGTATTCTTCTCTCGCAGGAAATTCCATATTATACAGTTCCGGTATTGTTAAAGACGCGCCAATAAGATAATAGCAACCTAAAAGGCGATACAATTACTGAAATTATGGCACTTAATCCAAAAAATAAATACACTTTTGTTAGATACTGAATTGTATTGTTGTGTGTATCAAAAGAAATCCCCTCGACAAAAAACTGATCAAACTCTTGCATACCTTCATTTTGCTTGTCTAAGAAATCTTGATAGTTGAAAAACATTTGAATTAGATAAAAAGCTAAAGGCAAACTCAAAAATATTAAGAGTACTTTGAGCTTTTGAGCATCCGCCAAAAAAGTATTTTTTAAGGCAAATAAATACCTAGTGTAAGTAATAAATATCAATTGAAACAAGACCAATTCGTACAAAAAGTCTTTGACAGCAAAATTGGGCCAAATTGGCTGTACGGTTAATACTATTACGATGATTGTAATGACCCACCACAGCAACTCCATGGTCAATTTAGTTAGGTTTTTTTTACTGTTTAATTCCATTATCGCTTTTTTTTAGCTTTGGGGTGCGCTTGTTGGTATACTTTTTTTAATTGCTCTATCGAATTGTGCGTATATACTTGGGTTGCAGCAAGATTCGCATGCCCTAAAAGTTCTTTAATTGCATTTAAATCCGCTCCATTATTGGACAAATGTGTTGCAAAAGAATGACGCAAGACATGCGGACTTCTTTTCTTGGCAGTTGTAACGAGCGAAAGGTAACGTTTCACCTTATTATAAACAAATTTGGGATACATAGGTTTACCTTTGTCTGTCAGTAAAACTAAATCATTTGTAAGATTTTTAAAGGTATCTTTCTGCAGCTTTTTATAATTGATAAGCGTATTTTTGAGTTCTTTGCTAAAAGGAATCAAACGCATTTTATTACCTTTCCCAACAACACGCATTGTCGCACTTTGCAATTCGACGCTCTGCCAATCTAGTGCAATAAGTTCGCTTCGACGCATCCCGGTAGCATAAAGAATTTCGAGTAATAAATAATCTCTTAGGCCAGAATACCCATCCTCAAATACAATATCGGTTTGCAACTTGGCCATTCGAGTTTCTTCTACATATTCAGGCAAGCGTTCTGCTTTTTTGGGCAACAAGACCTGTGGGAATGTTAAGGTAGGTATCCTTTTGCGTAGCAATAAAAACTTATGATAGGTTTTGAGGGATGATATTTTTCGATGAATACTAGTTGCATTCAAATTTTGCTGCATTAAGGAGACCACCCAGGACCTTAAGTGTAGGGACTTAATTTTGGACCAATCGGAGAGCTCAAATTGTTTGGCCAGAAACTCGTAAAATTGTTCTATATCATTTTTGTAAGCAGTAATAGTATGTTTCGAATACCTTTTTTCGTGCTCCAAATAATTATTGAAAGATGTTAGATCCATGAGGCCGTATAATAGATGGGCAATAATACCCAAAATAAAGCTTTGTGAGGACAATAGTAAATATACCGATGATTTCTAGGAAAAAAAGGTGATGAGATCACTTGCATCGTCAATAAAAATAAGGTTATTTTGCTGGACTGATACTTTTTTGCTATCCTGTATACCGGTCACTAAAAATTGAGTTGCACCTACTACCGCACTAAGTTTGTGCATGTTATCGTCGGACACAAAGCGCTTGTGCTGTTCGGATATAATAGTGTAAATATAATCGGGTTGATGTATGGAGTTGACTAGAACCAAATCTTCTACACTTACATTTGTGCCAAGATAAACAGTGAAAATATTCCTTTTTCGAAGTATGTATTCGATAAACAATAAATAGAGTTCCTGTTGATCCGCATCCGGAAGGTAAAGCAAAACCTTGTATTTTGGCGGTTCAGTATTACTTATAACTGCATTCGTGGCGTTAAGTATCTTGCGACGTATGAGATTGCTTACAAATTGTTCGTGAATATATGTAACCGACCCCGCCAAACACAACAAACTTGTTTTTTCCAGAAAAGGAATTAAAACTTTGAGAATTGTTTGTTCTACCCCTTCGTTTCTAAAACAACTTTCTAAAATGGTGCAGATCTTAACTTCATCCATTTCAAGCATCGCAATCGCCAAACCTTGAAAATGATCGGAATCTTCGGCATCCGTTTTAGACAACTGACTAACCTGTTGTAGCACCTGGTTTTTGGACATTTTGGCGATCTTCGAAATTCGAACACCTTTGCGATTCAGAAAAGCGATATTCATCAAAAACTTTAAATCATCGTCGTTGTAGTACCGAATATTGGAAGGCGTTCTTTTGGGCTCGATAATGCCGTAGCGCTGTTCCCATATCCTGATAGTATGGGCCTTAATGCCAGACAATTCTGCCAAATCTCTTATTGAATAAGTCGCCAATTGTTGAGTGGGTTTAAAAATGATAAATTTAATGCTACTAATTAAACAAAAAAAGATAAATTTTGTTTAGCTAAATTGTCATATTTTTTAACATCTTGTTTTTTTACACTTTAAACCCACTAAAAAACACCGCCTATTTATTTTTTAGTTGTTCTTTTGGCACTTCTTCTTACTTTTTTTTTCGTGAATTTTAGCACTTTATTTTTGTCCACATCAGTTACAATGGTATCACCGGGTTGAAACGTTCCTGCCAACAAACACTTCGACAGCTCATTGACAACATATTTCTGCAAGACACGTTTCATTGGACGGGCTCCGTATTGTGGGTCGTACCCCAACTCAGCCAAATGTATAATCGCTTTGGCAGACAATTCTATATCATATCCCTGTCGTTGTACCCTTTTGCGCGTCGACTTAAACATTAACAACATTATTTTTGTAATCTCGGCTTTGTTAAGCGGCGTAAACATTACCTGTTCGTCAATTCTGTTTAGAAATTCGGGACGCATGTGATTTTTGAGGGCTTCCACTACTTCTTCTTGAGTAGCATCTATAATTTCTTGTCTTTTTTCATCGTTGACATCATCCAAGCCATCAAAATTATCGTAGATAATATCCGAACCCATATTTGTTGTCATGATAATTATGGTGTTTTTAAAATCTGCTACGCGACCCTTATTATCGGTCAGACGGCCATCATCGAGCACCTGTAACAATATATTGAACGTATCGGGATGCGCTTTTTCGATTTCATCCAACAATACAATTGAATAGGGTTTTTCGCGGACAGCATTGGTCAATTGACCTCCTTCTTCATAACCTACATAACCTGGAGGCGGGCCTACCAAACGCGAAACTGCATGTTTTTCCATGTATTCGCTCATGTCTATTCGAGTAATTGCGTTGTCATCATTAAACATAAATTCAGCAAGAGATTTGGCTAATTCTGTTTTACCTACCCCCGTAGTTCCCATAAAAATAAACGACCCAATGGGTTTTTTGTTGTCTTGTAAACCCGATCTAGAACGGCGAACGGCATCTGATACCGCTTGCACGGCAGCAACCTGCCCAATCAGACGTTCTCCAATTTTGGTTTCCATATTGAGCAATTTCTCTTTTTCGGATTCCATCATTTTACTCACCGGGATGCCCGTCCATCGTGCAATAACATCCGCTATATCTCCTTCATCTACTTCTCCATCTGTCATTCGTTTGTCTGCAGGCAATTTATCCAATTCTTTTTCGGCATTTTCTAAAATAGAGGTTTGCTCTTTAATTTTTCCATATTCCAATTCAGCGACTTTTGCATAATCGCCGTTGCGTCGTGCTTCTTCTGCCGCTGTTTTGTAGTCTTCCATTTGTTCTTTGCAGGCTTGTATAACATTAATTAGTTCCTTTTCAGACTGCCAAGCTGACTTTAGTTTGACCAACTCTTCACCCAATTCTGCTATTTCTTTGTTAACAGCATCTAGTTTTTTCTTAGCTCCATCTCTTTTTATTACCTCACGTTCAATTTCTAATTGACTTTTTTTACGCTCCATTGCGTCTAAATTCTCAGGAACAGAATTGAGTTCTAGACGTAATTTTGCTGCGGCCTCATCAATTAAATCAATTGCTTTATCGGGTAAGCATCGGTCTGCCACATAGCGTTTGGACATTTCTGCTGCCGCAATTAATGCACTGTCTAAAATTCGAACTTTGTGATGTGCTTCGTATCGTTCTCTTAAGCCTCTCAAAATAGCAACCGTTTCAGCTACTGAAGGTTCTTCAACTTTTACCTTTTGAAAACGACGCTCCAAGGCCTTGTCTTTTTCTATGTATTTACGGTATTCGTCTAGCGTCGTCGCTCCTATCGTACGCAATTCGCCCCGAGCAAGGGCAGGTTTGAGAATATTAGCCGCATCCATACCACCGCCACCACCGCCTGCACCAACAAGCGTGTGGATTTCATCAATAAATAAGATAACTTCGTCTGAAGTAACCACTTCTTTGATAACTGCTTTCAACCGTTCTTCAAACTCTCCTTTGTATTTAGCCCCAGCAACCAAAGCCGCCATATCCAATGAAAATACTTTTTTACCAAGGAGGTTGTCGGGCACGTCATTTTCTAAAATTCTCCATGCCAAACCTTCTATTATAGCTGTTTTACCAACTCCGGGGTCGCCTATTACAATCGGATTATTCTTTTTTCTTCTCGACAAGATGTGTAAAATTCTTCTGATTTCGTCTGTTCGTCCTATAATCCGATCAAGTTTCCCCTCCCGAGCCGATTCTACCAAATTAACCGCATATTTATTAAGGGCATCAAAATCATTTTCTCCGTTTGCGTTCGAAACATTTCTTCCTTTGCGTAACGATTTTATTGCAGCTCCTAAATCTTTTTCGTTGGCGCCCATCGATGTCAATAATTTGACTGCCTTATCTGTTTTGACGGTAAACATACCTGCAAAAATCATATCCAAGGCTACATACTCATCACCAAAATCATTGGCTAGACTTTGAGCACTTTGTATAGCCTTAGAAGCGCTTTTAGATAAATGAGAACCAGAGTTTTTACCCCCATACACCTTGGGATATGTTTCCGTTATCAGCGACAAACGATTGTTGAGTTCGCCTACGTTTACAGACATTTGTTTCAAGAGAAAAACCACGACAGACTCTTCAATATCCATCATCCCTTTCAATAAGTGGGCAATCTGAACATCTTGCTGATCTTTAGAACGTACGTATTCTTGTGCTTTTAGAATAGATTGTCTGGCTTTTTCTGTTAATTTATCAAACATGTATGGCGTGTATTTAAAGTATTATAAAATTGTCTTACTACAAGGGAGCTTAAGACCTTTCAAAAATAACAAACTATTTAAATTCAAGCTTGATTTACTTCTTTTTTTTGGCGTATTGTTACATTATCGAAAGTTCACTATACAACTTATATCTTTTATTTTTCGCAAGAATGCTTGCGAAAGATAGTTAGCTACTTTACATCAAACTTGAAAAAAATGGACGAGTATGCTTAAAACTATTCGATTGATTTAGATACAAAATACCGTTTTTTGTTTTTATCTTGAACGTTAGTTTTATAGTTGTAAACTTGTCAAGACTACAGATAGCAACCCAGGACTCTGATAAGTATCAATTGATACTTTCAAGGTAGTTTCTTTGATAAAAAGATTTGTTTATTTTACTCAAAAATCCTAAACTTCATTTTACCATGGATTTGAATCGTCTAAAAAATTACCTGAACACCGTACATCGAATCGGAGAAACCACTTGGAATGTACTAGCCCCTTTGTTTGTTAAAAAGAACTTAATTAAAGGCGAACATTTTATAAAAATTGGCAGCTATGCCAAAAAAATTGCTTTCTTAGATGAAGGATATCTGAGAGGTTATTACCGTCATTTAGATGGAACTGAATACAACAAGCATTTTTTCAAGTCGCCTGCTTTCATCGGTGGCTATAGCTCCTTAGTAACAGGAAACCCAACACAAATTGGGCAAGAAGCATTAATTGATTGTGTTATTTACGAAGCAAGCTATTCTAAAGTAATTAAATTAAGTAATAGCTATCCAGAGTTGGTTTGGTTATTCAAGGGCCTAGCCGAACAGTTTCTGGTACAAAAAGAATACAGAGAAATCCAGTTAGTTTTGCTTGAGGCTGCTGAACGCTACCAAATTTTTAGAGATGAATTTCCAGAACTCGAACAAATCATTCCTCAATATCAAATAGCCGCCTATTTAGGTGTGAGTCCAACTCAGCTCAGTAGAATTCGAAAAAAAATGACTCAATGATGTATTTCTTTACATATGTAAATGGATAAGAATGCTTTGGAGCTTAATTTTGTACTTGTCATTAAACCAGCTATTTAAATGAGAATTATGAAACAGGCACATTATATTTGGTTCCTTATTTTAGGAGGATTACTCACCGTTTATCTATTGACAGACTTTGGAAATACTGCAGTGCTATCGGACACCAAAAAAAATATTTATAGCCTACTGACACCTATAGCACTAGGCCTAATTATTTTGGAGCTTGTTTTTTGTTGGTTGGCGCGCAAAGATTATTATACTTTCCAAGAGTCCGTCGCTAACTTCGGGACAGCACTAGGCAATCAGACCACTAATATCTTGGTTGCGGTCTTCGTATATGTTACCTATGGTTTTTTGTGGAATAATTTTCACATTTTTGATGTGGATATGCATCAATGGTGGCATTGGCTGTTCTTGCTGGTTGGAATTGATTTTTTATTCTATTGGTTTCATCGTTGGGGGCATGAAATAAATATTCTTTGGGCAGCGCATTCTCCGCATCATTCGGCCGAAGAAATGAATTTGATGGTTGGCCTAAGGGCTAGCGTTACGCAGCGTTTATTCTCTTTTTTCTTTTTATGGCCCTTAACTATTCTTGGATTTGACCCAATCAACATCTACATCATGACAGGCGTGCATTTGTTTATTGGCTATTGGCATCATACAGAGGCCTTACCAAAGTTTTGGAAATGGATAGAATATGTATTTAATACGCCTTCGCATCATCGCGTACATCATGGGGTCAACCTACAATACTTAGATAAAAATTATGCTGAGTTTTTAATCCTTTGGGATCGTATTTTTGGGACCTTCGAAGAGGAACATGAAAAGGTGGTTTATGGTATGTATAATGGTCCAAAATCCTGGAACCCTATCAAAATTAATTTTCATTATTATATACAATTATGGAATGATGCAGTTGCCGCACCTTATTGGTGGGATAAACTACGTATTTGGTTTATGCCCTTGATGTGGCGCCCCCGTGGATTGGCTCCAAAAGAAGCCATAAAAGAAATCACACTAGAAAATCAAGTTCGCTATCAAACCATTATGTTTCCAAAGGCTAAAGATTATTTAATCGTTCATATGATACTGACATTAGTACTAATGCTGTTTATCATTAATGCAGATTCACCGTGGACGAGTATGGAACGTTGGATTGGTGCCGCCTTATTGTGGCATTCTGTAGTAAATATGAGCGGCATTTTAGAATCTAAGCAATGGTTGATTGCCTCTGAATTAATGCGTTTGTTTTTTTTGCCATTAGCATTTATATTATTTAATGATTGGCATACAAATCCGTTGATGACCGTTGTCGTTATAACAACTGCACTGACATCTATGGCGTGGACAATTCGGTATTTTAGCCCTAGAAAAGAAAGCTCAAAAAAGATTTTCGATTTAAATATTTAATCTTGTTCTAAGCTTAGACAAGCAGAAGAAAGACGTCCGTTTTAGCGCCTCTACTTGTTGTGTTCGCAAAATAGTTACCTTCCTTTAAAAGAAATGATTTTTTGTTTGCCATCATTGATCAATTAGACTACATTTATAAAAAAAGCTGTAGAAGACCGAATGCACGAGTTATTAAATTCGCGCTCGATGAAAACAAATATCGTCCTATCATCGAGCTACCTCTGTAGCATCTAATGTTTGTCCAACTTAGCCTATGTATGTCTATTCAAAAAGACCTTCAATATTATAAATTTTGCAGCTACGGCTTTCTTAAAAATTTACGTTTTTTCGATGCATTTTTTATTCTTTTCTTAGTCAATAAGGGCTTAAGCTACACCGAAATAGGGATTTTGTACGCCTTTAGGGAAATCATTGTTAATCTTCTAGAAATACCCTCCGGGATTGCCGCCGATAGCTTTGGCAGAAAAAACGCACTAATTCTATCGTTCCTTGCCTACATTATTTCCTTTGTTATATTTTATATTTCGACAGGCTTTTGGGTATTTCTGATTGCTTTTCTATTGTATGGAATTGGAGAAGCCTTTCGTTCAGGGACGCACAAAGGTATGATTATGAGATACCTTCAAATAAAAAATCAAGGAAAGCTAAAGGTGTCTTATTATGGGCATACAAGGTCGTGGTCTCAAAAAGGATCTGCTATATCTGCGCTTGCCGCTGGCACACTCGTTTTTTTCAACGGCGACTACAACAGTATTTTCTTGTTTTCGGCAGTTCCTTATCTACTCAACATTCTCTTGGTTTTTTCGTACCCCTCTGAACTTAATTACACCTCAAAGACAACTAAAAACCCAATAAAAAAAGTACAATCTACAAGCCGTTCTTTTTTTGGAATACTGCGACAACCTGGTGTCCTAAAAATAATGAGTACCGCCGCTTTTCATACAGCTTATCTAAAAGCAGTAAAAGATTATATTCAACCGCTTATGGTACAGGTAGCCTTATTAGTACCTTGGATGTTGAAAATGCCAGCCAATAAAAAAAATGCATTAATCATTGGCGCTATTTACTTTATCATTTACTTACTGACGTCTACCGCTTCTCGAAAAGCTGGTCTATTCGATCAAAAAAATAAAGAAATAGTAGCATTCAATACCTTAATTATTGGTTTTGCCGCAGGAATTGTTTGCGCCTTTAGTTGGTATTGGCATATTTACTGGCTCGCATTAGTGGCCTTTGCCGTTGTTTTTGTAATTGAAAGCTTGCGCAAACCGATTCTCACAGGCGCAATAGCAGATAATGTACCTAACCCTATTCTTACCTCGGTATTATCGGCACAATCACAACTCAAAACAATTTTAACGGCCCTTATTGCTCTTGTGTTTGGCTTTTTTGCTGATACTTTTGATATAGCTACCGCTTTTTTTGCCGTTTCATTTACGCTGCTTTCGCTAAGTCTTATTATCAAATTATTTTCAAGTACTAGCCTCACAAATTTGTAAAAACAACTACTTTTAGGCCCTTTTATTGTCGTAAAAGGGCTCTATGCATACTAAAATCGACAACAGATTGTTAATAGTTTAATGGCATGGAGCATTAACAAACTAGGCTTTCGGGTTTGTGTAATGCTATTATTTCATGATTCAATAAGGCATCCAAAAAAATCAATCACTATGATAAAACTGACTTCACAAAAGGCCAATCTCTACTCATTTTTTATTTTTTTATTCTTTTTTTGCTCAACATCCTGCGACGAAAACGACTTAGTTAAACCCAAATCGACATCGATCAATAAAATAATGCCACTTGGCGCCTCAAGGGTGCAGGGCAACCGGCCCGAATACGAAAGTTTTCGATACGAATTGTGGAAAGACCTAATAGATAATGACTGGACTTTTGACTTTATTGGTACACAAACAGACGAAGCAACTTACCCCATTTACAACAACCTCAGCTTTGACCTTGACCATGAAGGTAGAGGAGGATGGACATCCGGACAGATTTTAGATGAGCTAATCAATTGGCTCGAACAAACTGGCGCGCCTGATATTGTTTTGTTTAGTTCACCGGGGGGTAATGATGCGCTTCAAAACCTACCTTACAATCAGGCCATCAGTAATATAAACGCTATAATAGATATATTACAGGCCAATAATCCTACCGTAAAAATAATTATTGAACAGTTAGCTCCAGGTCGTTCAGATATTATGACGCCACAACTTAGTTCATTTTTCAATCAATTACAACAGGATATTCCTGGCATTGCCAGTAATCAGACAGATAGTCTTTCGCAAGTATTAGTGGTTGATATGCTGAGTGGATTCGGCGACAATTTGTTGGCCGATGAAGTACATTATAATGAACTTGGGGCCGATTTTATAGCCGCGCAGTATTATACTGTCCTTACCACCGTATTGGACCAATAGACTAAAAGTCGGATATCGCAAGGATATCCGACTTTTTATTCCTTATTTTTCTGCTGTGTCCTTATCGTACTTTGACAGCATTGCTGTTTTCTTAACCAGCTGTATAAATTCACTACGATAGCCATTGCTATCTTCAGCCCTTGATGCATTGGCCAAGTCAATCATAGTTTCATAGGTACAGTTGCCTTTAAATTCTGAATCTCTCAACAACATACCGAATCCGGCTACCGCAGCTGAAAATCTGAAATTATCAGAGGTTGCCGCTAAAGCAGGTATCCTACCTTTTGTCAAGACTTGTTCTATCAAAACACTTTTGTCAGCCTTCGGCTTTTTATACCTGAATTTGACCGTCATCAAATCTGCACTGTTCGTAGCCTGAACGACTGTTTGGTATTTCAAGTCAGCTGCCTCATGAATCTTCTGTTCAGATGTTGAACCATTTAAAATAACCTCATAAATAGCCGTAACCGTATGCCCAGCCCCTAATTCGCCCGCATCTTTGGCATCGTTATCAAAATCTTCTTTGGCCAGCATACGATTTTCATAACCAATAAGACGATAGGCTTTGACCGTATTGGGGTTAAATTCGATTTGAATCTTTACATCTTTGGCAATCGTGAATAGATTGGCCTGCATTTCTTTCGAAAAAACTTTTTCTGCTTCCAGGATATTGTCGATGTAAAAATAATTGCCATTGCCCGCATTGCTAATTTGTTCCATGCGACCATCTTTGTAGTTGCCCATTCCCAAGCCACAAATGGTCAGATAAATATTATCTTTACGCTTTTCTTCGATAAGTTCTACCAACGAACCTGTTGAAGTAACACCGAGGTTAAAGTCTCCGTCGGTGGCTAAAATTACGCGGTTATTGCCCCCTTCAAACATATTTTCTTTGGCAATTTTATAGGCGAGGCCAATACCTTCTCCCCCTGCCGTTGAACCACCAGATTCTACACTTTGAAGTGCAGACAGTATGGTATTTTTGTTAGATGCTTTGGTGGAAGGCAATACCAACCCTGCAGCGCCTGCATAGGCCACAATCGCGACTCGGTCGTTGTCATCCAACTCATCCAACAATATTTTCAAGCCTTTTTTGAGCAAAGGCAACTTGTTGTCGCTAGACATAGAACCTGATGCATCGATTAGAAAAACAAGATTAGATGGGTTTTTGGTTTCATAGCCCAGATTTTTGCCTTGCAAACCAATATGAATCAGATGATGTTGAGTGTTCCAGGGTGCCGCTGCTATTTCGGTATTGATTGAAAAAGGATGTTCAGCTGTGGGTTGCGGATAATCATAATTAAAATAATTGATCATTTCTTCTATGCGCACTGCCGATTTGGGCGGTAAATTATTGTGATTAATAAAACGACGTACATTGCTGTAAGCAGCATTATCGACATCGATAGAAAAAGTGGATACGGGTTGTTCTTTGACACCTTTAAATGTATTTTCCACAATCTTATCGTATTCTTCGGTATTCATTTCATCCGATGGAATATCATCTAAGTTTGGCGGTGGTGGCGGAGGTGGCATCGGTTCAAATTCAGCCCTAGCACGGGATTTTTCTACAGTAACGTAGTCGTAATAAGAATCCTCTGAAGTTGCCCCCGAATAGTTGAGGTCTTTGGAATGTTCGCAGGCGTTTGTAAGCAATACGAATATAAATGCCATTTGCAATACTGATGTTCTAGTCATATTTTTCTAATTTTAAATTATAAAATTGAAGCGGACCCAATTGGAATACTTAATTAGATGCAGCTAAGACCTATTGTGGTGTGTAGATATATGAAAGTGATTATTTGGGTTAGTTTATGACCCTGGATTATGCCCTAAAAATTGGTTATTATTGAGGAATAAGAAGCATGATATACGCTTGCAAAAAATTGTCCATGAAAATTTTAGATGAAAATCTTACTAAAAAAATTACCTATTCCCCTAGTTGCAGGGATACTATTAAGAAATACAGGAAGCAATTGTTATATGAAATATGGATTTATTCCGCTAGCCTAATCATATCCCTTTGCGTTTCGGCCTTTATTGTGGTGCAATACTCCAATATGAAAGAATTTATACTTCAGGTATTTGCTGTTTTTTTTATACTTTTTTGGATTTCCGTGTACAAGCTGAGTAATTTGATTCCGGATATCCGAAGCAATAAGTTAGATATACGAAAAGATGTATTTCTGAGCTTAAAACAAGAACAAAACAGTTATATAGTAGAATTTAAAGAGGAAGGAAGCCTAAAGTTATTCGTACCAGGTTTGTTTAAGCTGAAGGGACAAGAGGAAGTATTTATTATCAGAACTTCTGTTACAAAAAAAATCCTAGAAGTCATTTCGGTAAATGCTATCAAGTAATTAGTTGACCCGATTGAACTCGATGACATAATGTGTCCCTTTTCGACTAGTGTCCATAGACATATGCCCTTCTAATTGACGTGTTAAGTTTTTGATTAAACTCCTCCCCAAAGAATTTGGACGATGTACACTGTTGTCAATACCAATCCCATTGTCTCCAATTTCCATTTTTACACGCACTGAGGTCAACTGCTTTATGTTGATGTAGATGAATCTGTCACTTACATTCTTAAAAGCGTATTTCAGAGAATTGGTTAGTATTTCATTGATGATAAGACCTAGAGGTACCGCTGTATCGAGGTTGCAATAGATATTATCCGCTTCAATGCTGTAACGTATTTCAGAATCGTCTATTTGCATGGTTTGGAACAAATTTTTTACAAAAGCATTCAAAAATACTGCATACTCTAGATTACCAAAATCTTTGGACTGATATAACATTTCGTGTGTTGCTGCCATCGCCCCAATTCTATATTGACTTTGATTTAAAATTTTGACAAGTTCCTGGTCATCTATCTGATGTGTTTGCAAGGCTATCAAACTCATGATAACTTGTAAATTATTTTTAACTCTATGATGAATTTCTTTTAAAAAGGTCTCTCTTTCCTTTAATCGAATCGACAGTGAACTATTTAATCCATTCATTATTTGCTGCGTTGTTTTTTCTAGAATATTGGAAAAAAACATCAGGACAATGATAAAAAATAGGATATTCACCTGCGGTTCAAAAGGTAAGGGAAGTAAATGTAATTGGGGTAATAAGCCTTTTTTTTGAAATAAAAATGAACTGACAAGTACGGCAGATGCCATCAGAAATATTAACCATGGAAAATAATTGCCTGATAAATAATTGGATAATAAAATTAAAAGGACAAACATCAGGCCTGCTGTATAATTACCATCTACCACGAAATAGCAAAGAAAGGATAGCAAAATAAATAAATGGCCGATAAATAGATTGGAAACAAAAGGAATAGAATAGCCTTTCCTGATTAGATAGAGATAGCCTCCCATCAATAGGCTAACATGGAAGCGTAGGAAGAAGGTGAGTGGGTCTGGATTGACAAATAGAATAACGAAGGAAACCAAAAAAGAAAGACAAAAAAACACCAAACACAAACTAATGAGCATCTTCCGCTTCGCTAGTGAAAGTAGATCATATTGCATTTCGTTATCCAAGAAATATTGATGTAGTATGCCTATTCTATTCATAATTTTGTTTATGCAACATAATTTACAGCTTTTGAGGCATAACTTGATACAATATCGAGATATTTAAGCACAAAAAAAAAGAGCGATACTATCCATACGGATACTATCGCTCTTTAAAGATATTGTAATAAAAAAAAGAAGGCAGTGACCTACTCTCCCACCCTAGGGCAGTACCATCGGCGCTGAAGGACTTTACTTCTTTGTTCGGAATGGTTAAAGGTGTGACCCCTTCGCTAATGCCGCCT
>CAJQQM010000216.1 GCA_905480485.1 uncultured Aureispira sp. | reverse complement strand
AATTCCCAACTAGTCTTTTTTCAATCATGAGAAATGTGGAGTCTGCATCAAGACAAAAATCAAGGAAGATAATTAATAGTACATGGTTCAACATGACTATACTTTCTTTGATTGTCCTCAACGGATTGCTAATAGGGGTGCAGACTTATGATGGGATGCCGAGTTCGATTCAAGTCATACAGCTTTGTATTCTATTTGTCTTTTTTGTCGAGGTTGCCCTACGTTGGCATGGTCGTAACTCCACCAAAGAATACTTAGCGGACCGTTGGAATTGGTTTGATGTATTTATTCTTTTAGTGGGCATAGTACCCGAAGTAGCAGGAATCATTTTTCCTGACATGGACCCACGTCAGAATTCGATTTTTGCAACGCTGAGGGTGCTAAGAATTGTCCAACTAACTCGTTCAATTCGAGCTATTGAAGAACTTCGAGTCCTGATAGGAGTCTTGTTGCGGTCTATCAAATCCCTTTCCTATATTGCTGTCTTGTTTTTACTCATTATGTATATATATGCTATAACGGGAGTCACCCTTTTTAGAAATCAGCAATACAATCATTCAGAGAACTTAGAGTTAACCATGAGCAATCCAGACCCTTATGGTGATTTAGGAGAAGCTTTCTTTACGCTATTTAGGATTTTAACAGGCGAAGATTGGACCGATTTGCGTTATAATTTGTTGACGAACGAGTATACTCAAAAAGAAAAAAAAGGTGCTTTTTCTGTTGAGCCGGAGGCGGTAGATGAAATGCATTCGGTGCCGCCAATTTCAAATTGGGTGGTAACATTATTCCATGTTTCTTGGATGGTAATTGCCGCTTACTTGCTAGTTAATTTAGTTGTCGGTGCTATTGTTAATAATTTTCAATTAGTCCTTGACGCCAAACGCGAAGAAGAAGAGCGTTTCAATCTCAAAAGAATTGCACAAAATAGAACGGGCAAAGAATCATCGGAACCTGCTGAAAACCCCATAAAACCTAAAGATACTGATCGTTTGAATAATGACGATAAGGATGAGGACGACGATAACGATGATGATGAGAAGGATGACGATGATGAGAAGGGTGACGATGATGAGAAGGGTGACGATGACGACCCTAATAACGGACCTCCTAAACCTAGATTTGTTCGAACCATACGTCCAAAAGTATAAATAAAAAAGGTTGAAGTTTAGGGACTTCAACCTTTTTTATTTGCATTCGTACCACCTTAGAGATTTAAGCTTGACCTTTTGGTGCATTAAAATTCATGGGATACGGCATGCTGTCTGACTCTTTAATTGGTCCATTAGTGGCTTCGTATCGTTTCACATTTTCTCTCAGGGCCTGCATCAAACGCTTAGTTTGCTGAGGCGTCATGATGATTCTAGATTTCACTTTTGCTTTAGGGACATTCGGTACGAGTCGGATAAAGTCTAAAACAAATTCAGTATTTGAATGCGATATAATACTCAAGTTGGCATAGACTCCTTCGGCGATTTCTTCCGGAAGTTCAATACTTATTTCGTTCGGTTGTTTTTTGTTATCACTCATGTTCGATTGGTTTATTTCAAATAATTGGGCAGCCCTTAGACTGTGCTGTTTGTCGTTTAAAAAACATTGTTAAAAAGGTTTATTGAGATAACGAGAATCGTATTGTCAAGCCTCCTTTTACGCTCGTAATAGGAAATGAGGTAGATACTGCAGGTATTGTTTGGGTATAATCAAAAAACAACCTGAAGGTTAATCTGTTATTCGGTATCCATTCAATTGAAGGTGAAATACGGATTGTTTTCATTCCTCTTGTTGCGACCGATTGGTCTTGGTCTAAAATATGATTGACTGTTTTGTCATCTCTAAATGAAACATCACATTTCAAATTTAGCTCATCTTTTGCAATTGTTTTTCCAAAATCAAAATTGAAATCCATTTCACCAACTTTCATTTTGGTTTTTGTTTTGTCATCTTTATTGCGCTTGTTTTTAGGTTTAAAAAAGTTCGCTAGCTTTTTAAACTTAAAGTTTTTGAATTTCCAGCCAAAGCCAACAGTAATATCTGTTGTATTTTGTTCGCTAAGCTGATAATCAATAAAACTCATCGCCAAATTACGACTTGTTTTATATTGAAAACGCAAAGATAAATCATTTTTAAAGCGCATATCAAGGCCAATCAGAGGATTGAAAGATTCCGAAATAATAAGATTAGGAATCTCAAAACTTGAGTAGTAATTTTGGCTGTTAATATCTTTGCCATCTGTACCGTTCACGTTGAGGGTCGCAGCATAATCCAAATCTGTTACAAAGCTACTAACGGACAGGGTTGACTTGTATCCGTGTGTCAAACTAAAACTCGAGAATACTTTGTCTAAGCCTTTAATTTTGGCCAAACCATTGTACGTTAGTTTCCAATTAGGCATCGGCAGGGCATTCCTAATATCTCCCAAATCTACGCTAGCTGCATCTCTATTGGTATAAGCAGCTAAGAATGCAGGAATCAATACATCTTGTTGATATCGGCCGTATCCCTCGGTAAAGCCTGGATTAATTTCTTGATTGTCATGTTCGCCAATACCTTTACGCTGAGATATTATAAGACGATTGGCTTCAAAGGTTTCAAAATTGACCGAAGAATTAACGCCTTTTGTTCCTTGCTTGTCAAAGAAAGAAGCTAAGGGCAGATAGGTCATTTTGATATTGCCTCGTTGCATAGCATTGAGGTGCGAAAATTCATTATTGCTAAATTGGTCTTCAACTTTAAATAATTCTGAATAGTTTTCAGAGATTGATTTGTTTAGGTCCACATCAATTTTAAATCCACGATAGGGTTCAAGTGTTACTTTCGCAGAGTAAGTCTGCGTATGCGTTTGAATTATTTGTTGGTTTTGATAGATATTTGAAGTTATCCAGCCACTCTCAGAGGCATTATCTAGCCAGGTCTGATTGGGTTGTATACCTCCAATAAAATCCCATCCAGGTCTAGGGCCCGAATTTGTAGGAGTCCCCGTATAATCCTGACCAAGGTACTTAGACACACCAACAAAACCAGGCAGCACCGTCGTAAAGTTTTCGTTGTACGTAATTCGGGCACGCTGCAATAGCATAAATGGACGAATCAAAGCTCTTTCTGCATCTGAGGGTTGCCGTTTTTCACGTATTTTTCTAACTTGCTTACGCCATTTTTTCAATTCATCTTTACGGTTTACTTTTTCTTCTGCACGCTTTTCGTCGTCCTCAATACTGCGAAGAGGATCAAATTGTGGCTTTTCGGGAAGCGTTATTTTTTGTGGTTTTTTTGCATTGCGTCGTTTAGGAGTGTTTATTTTTTTGAGATACTTCCATTTGTCGTACAATTTTTTGAATTGAAAATCACCCGTAACTTGTCTTTTTTGAGAATTCTGAATAGTATGCCCAAGGCTGTCTTGCCCTAAGGTAGCTGCCGTCCAACTATAAGTTGCATTATATTGGCCTTTTACATTAATCCAATCCAAAATAGGAATTTTCTTAAGGGGTAATGTGTAACTGATACCAATATTGTGCTGGTAGTTTTTGGTCCGTCCAAAACGCTTGATATTGTCCCACATTTCATCCCGCTTGCCTTGTGTATCAACCCTCCCTTCGGGTTCATCTATTAGTCCAAAATTAGTAGCGTTGTAATTAAATTTAAGTGCCTTGAAGATATTCCATTGAACAGCGTAGGTTCGGTCCCAACTAAATTTCTTATCATAATAAGTGCTTGTTACACCACCTGTAAAACGATAAATAGTTTCCCCAAAATTTCGGCGCAGTTCGTTTCTGAAACTAATGCTATTGGGAAGTGGATTAAAATTAATATCGCGAATAAATGCCAACCATTTGACAAGTTTTTTATCCTTAATTTTATTAATTAATTTTTTGAAGGGGTAGATGGTCTTTAGTCCGGGAGAATACTTGTAGTCAATAACTCCTTTGTGTTCTGTCCGTTCTTCGCGATCGATAATAGGTGAACGGAAAACATTACTTGACTGTGCATAAGTAAAAGAGAAGTTAGAGAAATCAATCGGAAGTGCAATAAATTTCGAAGTGCGTCCTTTTTTGACATTGGTAAAGTTAAAGCTTGAAATAGTACGTACCGTTCTAGCAGCTTCCCGAACTTCTTTGCGTTCGTTTAGGTCCCCGATGGAAGCCAATCGTTCTTCAAGTGGAACATCTAATTGATAAGGATCGTATTCGGGCGTACTAATCTCTTGAGAATATTGAGCATAAAAAGGAATATTCAATTTCCATTTTTTGGGAAAGAACTTATCCAGTTTTAGAGAACCTGAAATATCATATTGAATGGTTTGTTCTCGGCTACGTTCACCAACACTTTGGTCAATGTTGCCAAAACCGATTGATTGAAAACTACCTGAAGCCGTAAACTGACCAAGGTCGGCTAATTGAACATCAAGCCTTGCCAATCCTGCAAAACCACCTCTTTCGTCAAATCCAGTTAATCTTAGTTCGTTGACCCAAACTTCAACGCAACGAGCCAAACCGTCATCTTTTCGGTTTCGCACCCCAATCATGACACTTTTAACTTGCCCTAGGGTAGGGTTTCCTATAATTTTAACACGATTAGCACCATCGGGAATTTCAAACAAATCACCAATTGCCAAGCCTTGAACATCGCGTTGCGTTTTAATCTCACGTAGTAGCGACAAGGGGAAATCAAATTCATTGTCATCGAGCCAAATGTTTTCAGGCGCATTCCCACCCGAAATATCCGACATAGTTAAGGGAATTTCGTATTCGTAATAGTTGTTCTCAAAATCGCTACCAAGGCGCATAAAAAGTGTCATGTCACCGGTTTCGTTTTCGTGAATATCACCTAGGTCTTCGGCATGTACATGCATTTTCATACGTTCATACACCCGCATGTCTAAATTTACAATCTTATAAATTCCTCGAGCATCACCATCTTCCAAATTGCAAACCCTTAGCGATTGAGACTGTTCATTTTGTTGTGCATTTGTAACAGAACCAATCACTTGTTCTCTTGCAACACCTGGAGGAAGGACATAATTAAAGGGCGTTCTAGACCCATTTTCCTCAATATTAACAGCGTTGACATCAAATGTTGTATTGTTAGGGTCTTCAGCAGGGATCACCATTCCGGGTAGTACCAGGGAACGGAAATAACGTCTCCATTGGTTTCTAATTAAATCCAAGCGCGCCATTCTTAGGGTGGTCTCTTCTGAAAAGCCTGTCATATACATACGCATGAAACGGATTGCACGAATACCTGAGATACCTCCAACGCGACTTGTAAATTTGTCAATAGGTATTTTTAGCTGATACCAATAAACAGATTCTGACTGATTATTGCCATCTAGGTAATCCATTCGTACCGAATCAACGGTGTATTGAGTAAAGGACATTTCGTCCCCGTTTTCACGACGAATCGGAATTTTATATTGAAAATAAGACTCTTGTTCGTTAAGCGTATTGTCTTTGTTTAAATCTTCGGTATCGGGGATGTTTGTCGATGTGGATATAGCCTGAGTCGTTCCGGTAGAGGCATCGGGGTCATTGGTTGAGTTGCCTTGAGGGTTGTTGTATTTGCTGTAGCGAAACAAAACATCATTGGTCCCGGCGGGAATATTGTTGGGGTCGTCGTAAAATGCATCTCGATAATAGCGGAAATTATCTCCTGCGGGGTCACTCTGTAAAGCTGCAGCGACAGAGGCATTGAGTTGACCGGCGGCTACCATAAGATCGATACTATCCAAAAAATCTTTGTAATGCTGACGTTCGCCTTCATCATTAAATCCATCCAAGCCAATATCTTGTTGATCTCTGATCGTGGGGTCGTTGTCAAAGGCTCTTGTTACTGCTTGTGTCCGTGGTATTCTAGACCAAGCCGTTAAGTCAGTTTGTGTATTAGAATTGGCATCCGGTATCCCATTTTCAAAAAAGAGTCTCGAATCTTTCAAAACATCTTCCGAAACATCGCCAAGATCGATGTATAAATCACCACCATCACCACCTCGGCCCTCTTTGAAAGGACTCATGACCCATATTTCTATAAATTCAATGTTAGAGGCCTCAAAGTCACTGTTTTGAATACTTCGCATGACCCCACCCCACTTAGCTTCCGGATTGGTAAAAGATCCGTCCGGGTTAAGCCCCTCGGTAGTAAAGTTGTAGGGCCCCCTTTCTTTCGGGTTCAAGGTAAGGTCGAAAGTTCGCAGTCCTTGGTACGTTAGTCCGGTATATTGAACATTCTGGAAAACATCCTGTTGTTGTATTTCTCGGGTGTATATACTTTGAAATGAAGAAGTAGCTGCTAGCTGAGGCTCTAGATTGTACCAGGCTATTTTAGCTCTGTTCTTGTTGTATTCTAGGTCGTTAGATAGTTCTGCTTCAGGAAAGAGAGGAGCGACCTGATCGCTTTTGGGCGTAGACGAAAGAATCCAGTTTAAGCTTGGAATTGATAGATTGAAATTGCTAGTAGATCCTTCAAAATCGTCAATATAAACGACACCTCCTTGATCTTCCCCTTGATTAATTACATTGGGTGAACCTGGTATAAGGTGGGCAAATTCTGCAGTAAATGAGATGTTAGACATTGCCTTGGTACTAATTAAAGGGATTTTGTCTATTGCTCGGGTTAGCCAAGGGGCATCGCCGCTGTAGCGCATATCAAAGCCATAAATACTGTTAGAAATTGGGTCGTCACCATAATTAACTTTTTGAGTAAATGGACGCTCATTCAGATGAAGGAAGGTAGCTCCGAAATTAATTTTATCACTAATAAAATAATCAAATCGAGTTCCAAAAAAGCCTTGTTGATTAAAGCCAAAGGTTGAATTATCTTCAAAAGCAACCCGAACAGGTTGTCCGGAATTGAGGTAAGATTCATTTAAGATTTTGATTCTACCTAAATTATAGTCAATCGTGTAATCAGTGCCTTCTGTGAGTGTGCGCCCTCCGGCAGTAACCACCACCGAACCTTTTGGGATATTAAAACCACCTAAGGATATTTCCGATGAAATACTCGACTTGTAGCGACCGCGAATAATATAGCGGTTAAATTCAGGAAATTCTCGAGCACGCGTAATCGTCGAGTCGTAAAGTTGTGGGTAGAGGTATTTTTGTGATAAAGGATGTATGCTAGCCGGGTCGTTAGGTACCGTATAAAACTGTTTGGCCAAAGAACTGCCGAAGGGCTCCAAAACTGGGAAAATAATTCGACCATTTCGCGGCAATATTGTCAAGCCGGGTACATAATCGAATTGACCATCAGGAATAGGGTCTAAGGCACGGTTTAGGTTGTCTAAATTGAGCATGGTGATGAGTGGCTGCCCATCTACCGGCCCTTCTGGTATAAAACGTTTTTCTCCACCACCCGGGTCTTGATAAAACACATCAAGCATAAAGTCTTCTTGATTGATCTGATAAGCACCTAAAGAATAAATATTCTTCATCATAAGGTCCCATATTGGCAAATCCACACGGGTACGAACTCCCTTGAGTAGTTTGAGGTGCATCACATTGAGGGTATCTGCATCGAGTGGCAAATCTTGAGCAAATTCCCCCACCTGATACAAGTCCCCATTGTAGGTGTATTGGTAAGCAACGGCAACTACATCGGTAGGCTTTATGGATACATTTACAGAAATAAATCCCAATTTTGGATCAAATGTATATTCTGAAGGTGAAAGCTTTCGAGCTCGAATTTTAGAAAAATCTTCAGCATCATTCATGTTGAAAGGCGAATTCTGAAGGGCAGATATCGAAGTCTGAAGCCCTCTAGCATTTGCCTGAGGGGCGCCGTTTTCACTTTCTAATAATTGGGCATAAAGGGTGTTCGCATTGTTGTCGGGCAGGCGTCGATTAAGTAAGTCAATACCTTGTTGTGGTGCAGTGGCAGGATTGTAATCATTGCCACTAACCATATTGTTTACGTCGGGTTCTCCTAGGTCGGCATAGCCCACAATATCTCGAACACCTTCGGTTACATTTCGATCATTGGTCACCCAAACTTCGATCTTAGTAACGTTGAATAAAGAATTAATCTGCGGTAGAGTGGTCAGGTTTTGTTCGTATGCGTTTCGATTGTAGTGCGAAAGGAAAAAATGTCGATTTTCGTCATAATTATCAGCGGTGACTTCAAAGTCTTGCAATTGAGACCCCCCCTGAATTTGTATTTCTTTACGTTTAGTTTGACTTTGTGAAGCTACTAGAGACATTTTTAGACGCCCAAATTGCAAGTCGGTTCGAAATCCAAAAAGGTTTTGGCGCCCTTGAATTAAAGATGTGCTAAGTGGGAAACTAACATTACCTGCTTCTATTTTTTTGATGATATCATCTTCTGAACATTCGGTGTCGCTCAAATATTCTACTTTAATTTGGCGATCAAAATCGAAGGTTGCTTGCGTATTATAATTGAAGGATAATTTTAGTTTTTGACCAATTTTACCCACCACACTCAATTGAATATTCATGTCAAAATCAAATCCACCTTGCTGTTGTTGTTGTTCTGTGAGGATTGGGTTGGCTATTTTTTGATAATCGAATCCAAAAGTAAGGCCGATATTACCTTGTGGTCTCACATCAATCGTCGACCCACAAAAAAGCCGTTCCACCAAGCTGCTACTGATGCGGTCTTGGTAGGGGACAATAGGGTCGCCGCCCACTTTACCCACTTTGTTCATCTTGGATAATTCTTTAAGATAGGCCTTGTCTTCTTGTGCTGCCCGCCATTTGAAATATTCTTCGGGGCTTAGGTACATCGGGGAACGGAAATTGGAAGCATCGATTTTTTCGGTTATGATATACAACCCACTTTCCGCATCGTATTCTACGTTTTTTTCAATAATCTTGGGGTCCTTTAAATCAAAGGGATTTGAATTTGGGTCCGTGACAAAATCGCCGTTTCTATCGACAAGAGGCGGAAGGGTATCTAGTTGGATAAAATCCGTATTGGCCCAATAATTTTCCTTCAAAAAATTACGATCACCTGAATCGCAAAAAGCCTGATTAGCTAGCGCAAAACAAAAGAAGATAAAGGAGAATTTACAAAATTTAAAATTCATAGAATTTGCATAATTATAGAAACGAACGTACAGCAAAGCTGAGGTCGTTTATGTTCATGTTCACAGGGGGCTTATCCACAATGAATTATTGTCTTTAAAAGGAAAGCAAAAATATCTATTTTTCGTCGATTTCTTTGTTTAAAAAGCAAAGAATTTAACCACCACAATAGATATCTAAGCATAAATGTCAAAATTTAACAAATAATGCCCAATCTAAGCCCATTTCAATAATAAAAATACGTAAAATTCCTGTCTATAAACTACAAATTTATGGCTGAATCAAGCCTTCTGTTAAGAGGATAGCTTTCCGAGTGCTTCTTTGATAAGCAAACTAGAGTTTTGGTAATTTTTGTTGCTTTTCAAAAGACTGTTAAGTGCTTTTTGTACTTGTGACTTGTTAAACCCTAACGCAATCAAAGCAGATAAAGCTTCTTCTCTGACACTGTTATCAACTGTTAAAGTTTGAGCAATCGCTGCACTTTGTTCTCCACTGTCTTTTAATAGTTTATCTTTCAATTCAAGGATAATTCTTTTGGCAGCCTTTGGCCCGATCCCTTTGGCACTTTTAAGCCGGTTTATATTTTCAGAAATAATAGCCTCCCGAACTTCTTGTGCAGATAAAGTAGATAGCAAAATTCTTGCAGTAGCAGGGCCTACCCCTGAAACGGAAATTAATTGAATAAAAATATGACGTTCAGCTGCATCAGCAAAACCATAAAGAGTGTGACTGTCTTCTTTTACAATAAGATGGGTTAATAATTTAGCTTCTTTTAAATCTTTGATAGCGTTATAGGTGCCCAACGTAATATGAACAATATAGCCTATGCCGTTTGATGTTTCAACCACAACATCGGTAGCGGTTGTCTGAAAAAGTTTGCCTCTGAGGTATGCAATCATGGTCCGTTGTGCTTATGTAAATAAATCAATAAATAAAAATACAGAAAGAGGGGCTAAATAGGGTCTAAACAAAAAATCTTATGATAAAATTTAACATTCTCTTGAAAATAAAGGGTTTTTGAGAATCGACTAGCAATTAACTATTTAGGCTGATATATTTTGGAGGCCTCCTGTAAGATTTTAGTTTTGTCGAGGCTGATTTCTTTTGTCTTTTGTTGCAAATAGAGTTCCATCTGATCGTTATAATGTGGGCTTTCAGGCCGGTTGGAATTTCCGTAACAGTTGATGGATTCAATACGTTCGACACCATCAGGGCCGTAGGTAGCAAACAGGATGAACGAATCACCTAAATTGCTTTGTTTCATACCCTTTTTGTAAGGAACAACGTACAAAGCTGCCAATGATTCAGCCAGCCCTCCTATGGGCAAAACTTTGTCGCCACGAACGTGTTTTTGAAGGTCTCCGAGGGCTATTTCTAAGCGACCAAAATGTCTTTTGAGGTATCTTTTAGCATAGGCCATCGCCTTAGGGTAAACGCTTTCTGGTAGTACGCCTTCGATATCTGCTATACCATTCTTTTGGGTATATTTTGAAATGTAATTCCCTGCCAAAGCAAATATAGCTGCCTGTTGGTTGTCTACATCTCCTGCACCTGTCCATTTTGAAAAAACGGCAATAATATCGGCTAAGTTTGGATGCTCTTCGGGCGATAAGTGACGCAACAAGTCCCAGTTCTGAATCGATCGAGTAAACAAAGGGAAATCGCGATGTTGGTCGTATTTAATCTTTTTCAAATCTGCATAACTCAACTGATCATAATCTTTGATTAATCGTTGAAATCGGATATTGCGTGATGAGTTTTGTTCGATATAGCCCATGGTAGGATTGTATTGTTCTGGTCTTGGATTTTCCGCCTCAGCGGTACAGTTAAAGCCCGTTCCATTTACATGAAAAACATAACCTGAGGCAGG
>CAJQQM010000215.1 GCA_905480485.1 uncultured Aureispira sp. | reverse complement strand
TATCGAATTGGGTAAACACTTTTTTTTAGTCTTTTTTTAGCCAAGGAGGCTTGCTTTTTTTTATTTGATCAAACACAGCACAGCTTTCGAGGTGGGCACCTCGAAGATAGCCGGTACTCATCAAAAATTCATTGCATATTTCAGGGCCGGTAAACTTAAAGGTTTTTCTAAATAGTTTTACCCATTTATCGAGTTCGAGCGGATGATGTTGGTCCAACCAATTTTTAAACGATCCACATTCATGTTGTAACATTAAGATTTGTTGGGCATTATAAATAACGGCATTTATTTTTAGCCTATTTCTGACAATGCCTGCATCATTTTTCAAGCGTTCTATTTCTTTTTCATCAAATGCTGCAATTTTTTTAATCTCAAAATGGGCATAGGCTTTTCTAAAATTAGCTTGTTTTTTTAGAATAATATCCCAAGACAAACCCGCTTGATTAATTTCTAAAACGAGTCGGCCAAACAATTCGTTATCGTCCTTAATTTGAAATCCATATTGGCTATCGTGGTACACCTTATGTGGGTTGTCCTGTTCCAATTTGGAAACATAGTGACAGTAATGTTTCGATACTTGCACGCAGTATTTTTTTAGGGGTTAAAAATTAGTAACGCCAGCTTTTTAGATCTGCTCCTTTAGGCGCAATTTTATGTACTTTGTCCACGTATTTTTGGATAAACATGCGGTGATAACGTAGGCGGCTGATGTGATTGCCATTTTGATGGTCTCCGTTCCAACAATGTTCGGCCCGGTCGCCATAATCAACCGCACCGTCGTAATACGGGGCCGAGGTTTCCTCTAGTATTTCTTCTGCCAAATAAACAGCATTGTTGAGGTAATAATTGTCCATGTCGCCACAATACAAATGTATTTTGTGGGCCCAATCTTTGCCGTGCTTTGCCCAGTCTCTTTTTAGGATATAGGCCAAATCGTAGTTTTCTTTCCAGTAGGCAGCTACGCTTGTATCGATTGCACCACTGCGACGGTCCCAAATACGTTGTGGATAGCCCTCCTCATCGATCGGCGAATAGGTGGCTTCCCAGATATCCCACTGTTGCCCCGAACGTCCTTTGCTGCCCAAAACCAATTCTCTATAGTTCATATCTCTCAAGCTAGCGTCTACCTTGCCCAGATAATTGCGATGCCCAGCGACCAGCGATTTACGGAAGGTTCCTTCTTGATAATAGGCATTTTTGTCTTCATAAATATTAACCAGGCAGTAGGCCCTAAAATCAATCGGGTCGGGGCAGGCCGCAAAACACATCCCGTATTCTTTGGGGTATTTTACTTGCACCGCCAAGGCCTCCCAGCCACCAGTACTGCCTCCGTACACAAAGCGCGACCATCCTGCACCTATGCCACGAAACTGTTGTTCGATATAGGGCAATAGTTCGTAGGTAATTGCATCGCCGTAGGGGCCTTGCGCCGCACTGTTAACGGCATACGAATCGTCGTAATAGGGGGTAGGATGTTGAATTTTAAGGGCGATTACTCTCGGAAAATCGGGACCTGTCCAAGTTGTATAAAAATTATAAGCCTCTTGCTGCACCGTCCGGTTATAGCCTTCGATACCAAATCGTTCGCTATAATCAGGCAGCAAATTAGAATCGGGCGGCATTGTTCTAAATCCACCAAAATCTTTGGGGAAATGCCCGTGCATAATCGCAAGCGGGTAGTGCACATCGGGGTGCGTATCCCAGCCCTCGGGCAATAACACATGCGCTCCTATATACATATCCCTGCCCCAAAAATCACTCAGCAACTTGCTTTTTATTTTTATATGTTTGATGTATTTGCTGTCCTCGGGAAGATCAATAGGGGAGATTTTTTGATCAAGTTGTATACTTAATTTAGGAAATTGCCCTGCCTTAATTTTTATTTTCTGCGGGCTAGAATACAGATTGCCCGGGGCGCGATTCCACTGTTGTCCTTCGCCTCGGTCCATCGGCAATTTCACAACATGTCCGTCAGCCCTGTTAAAGGTTTCGTATTGGTGCAACAATACCTGTATATAAAATTGTCCTGCGGGTAAATTAGCAAATTCTTGTATAGGATAACCAAAGGCTTTTGCGTCAAATTGCAAGGGCTTATCCGGCTGCCAGTTGTTTACATCCATGCCAAAGGCTTGACAGGTTTTGTCATCGTCTCGAAGCTGAAACCGTGGCTCTGAATCATTTTTTGAGGAGATTAAGACAATCAATCTACCGTCTAGTGCATGGTCATAATGCGTTGACGGAAAACTAATTTGTAGGTTTAAAGATTGATCAGCCTGCCTTTTAAGGTCGCTATCGGAGGGTGTGCAAGCATAAAAAACTAGTAGTAAAAGGGCAGTAGGAACTAGATATTTGACGACTATATTACTCGGTAGGCTATACATCTTATTTTTTAGTTATTGGAGTTTATGACATGTTTAAAGAAGCTGTAGGGATAGCGGTTAAGATCTAAAGTTAAATATTTTTATAGCCATAAATACGCCCTGCTAAGACTATTCTGCAATAGAATAGTTGGAAATGCTTCGACGTACTTGTGTTATTAACCGCTAAGTATAGATACAATATAATTTAAATTTTTAAGTTGCCCTACATTTAGTGGTCATTTCAAATCTTAAAGAATAGGAAGAAGCTTATATCGAGGCGATTTGTAATGCCGTGCTTTCGCTAGTAATAATGCAAGGTCCTCTAAAGTACTTAGACAGGTCCCAAAAGTAAGGCTAGGTTCTAGGCTTTATCTTTCTTTCAACAAACTTACTTTCCTATGGTTTATGGTTCTAAAGTATCAAAGCGTAGCCAATATATAGGCTAAACATGCTATTGGGTATATTAAAATCATGAATTTATCTTTAGGAGGAGCTCAAATTTATTCTTTCTGAATGTTTTAATGAAGATTCAACAAAAGATCTTTAGCCAAGATTATAGCCGTTTCGAATCGAATAATACGGACTTAACTGTCCGAATATTTTAAGGGTAAGGTATCAATCTTTGTCCGATGAATCGATTGCATCATGGTTTCTTTCAAGGAGTCATATTGTGGCGGCAAAACAGTTTGTAGAGGTTTTCCTTTCTGCAATAGATGTATTACATCGCAAAGTTGTTCTAAGCCCCCAAAAATATGCGAGGACAACAAGATGGTTTTGTTTAGTGATCGGAGTTTTTGGATAATCTCCGTCAACAACATATTGCTTTGAATATCTAAACCACTAAAGGGTTCGTCGAGAATAAAATAATCATTATTCAGGAGTAGCATCGCTGTAATAGCCAATTTCTTTTTCATCCCTGTCGAATAATTTGTAGCATATTCTTTTAGGGGCAGGTCAAAAATATTGTGTTGTGCTATGTTTTTGATGCTTATTTCTCGAGCATACAATAACAACTCGATGTATTCCAGGCCTGTTATTTTCTCGAGTAGGTAGGGGTTTGTCATCAAATAACCCAAATGATTTTTAAGTGGATTTTTGTGCGAATCAATACGTCCTTCGTAGCTTTCAAAACCAGCGATACACCTAAAAAGGGTAGTTTTGCCAGCACCATTTTCACCGACAATACCGTTTATACTGCCCGGCTTAAACTGTAGGTTTAGGTTTTCAAAAACAATATTTTTACCAAATTTTTTGGATACATTTTCTAAACTAATCATCTAATATAGGATATAAGTTTCGTAAGGATTTTTTGATGAATAAGGGAATGATGATGATGAATAAAAATGGAAAACTAAAACCAAGCCCCAATACAACCGCCTGAGACAAATTAATAGACAGCGGATAAGCAGCATATTTGCTGATGATCATCAAAAATATAGCAGCACTTCCAAGGAACCAAACAAACAAACTTGTATCAAAATTTGCGCTAAAAAATACTAAGAGGCAGACCAAGAAAGGCAATGAATAAAGAAGGCTGTTCAAAAAGGCATCGCGGCATTTTTTTGCTAAAAAGGAGCTGCTTTCTTGCTTAAAAATCCAGATAAAATAGGCCTCTTCGGTTGCAGTATAAAAGCCATAAGCGTTTAACAGGACCACAGACATACAAACAAGGGCCAAATTATAGTTGTTCACCCACACCGCAATGCTGCATACGATTCCTAAGGCTAGATACAACAAAATTGTTTTTCTGTATCCGGCCAAAAATTCGAAGGGACGTTTCCGAAAGAAACTCGGCCCAACAATAGAGGTGCTACGCCAGCGACCAAAAAAAGGCCTCAAAAAACACATCGCCACGATGATGCCCGTTGCAGCATAGGCTTGATGCAGCACTAAGCCAGGTACAAAAAACAACAATAGGGCGGCTGCTTCTACTAGGCCAATATAACGGCTTTTTTGCTTGCCAAATACATGGAATAGAAACGTACTTCTTTCTACACCAGATAATTTGATGAGTATTGTACCCGCTAGGACAACCACCCAATAGGCTGCCCATTCGAGTCGTTCGTATAGCAGGGTGGAAACAGCGCCCCAAAAACAGACCAAAGCAAGTAATGCCAAGGGGACAGGCACTCCCAATTCTTTTAGATATCGAAGCAGGCGTTTGTGTTGTAGTCTAAAATAATAATGCATAATATGATTAGATATTACACAAATAAAGCTTTTAAGTTTACTTGTGTTCCATCAGCTATTCATTTAACAATTCTTTAAAATCTAAATAATTGATTTTTTTGCTTTTGATAGGATAATAATAGAAATAATCAATACACCAATTGTTTAATTAACGAGGTGCTTTGACAACAAATCTAACTTCAAATAAACCTATTCTTTCAATTAGTTGCCCAAAAAAGGAGGTCGATATTCGGGCGAGTAACTGCCCTCCAAACATTGACACTATTTGATGGAATTTTAGAAATAAGTTAGGGTTCGTGCATGGATTTAAAAAAAGAAGATTGCGGCATTTTTATTTTCGATTTTACTATATTTATTTTATTTAAAACTTAAAACTTAAAAATGATAAAAAAGTATGCAGGTACTAAATGTAGAAATCAAGGCAAGGCATAAAGCGATTGATCAGCTACGGACCCTTATCGAACAACATCCCAAGGTACGATATGTTGGACTTGACCACCAAATAGATACCTATTATAAGGTGCCTAAAGGCCGCATGAAACTCCGTCGTGGAACTATCGAAAATCATCTAATTCATTATCTTCGAAACAATCAAAAAGGGCCGAAGGCTTCGGAGGTGCTACTTTATAAGCCAGCAATTGAATTATCGCTAAAACAAGTTTTAGATGCAGCCTTAGAAGTGCTAGTGGTTGTCGACAAAAAACGCTCGATTTATTTTATTGAAAATGTCAAATTCCATTTAGATGAGGTAAAGGGTCTTGGTAGTTTTGTAGAAATCGAAGCAATCGACAAAGATGGTTCAATTGGCGAACAAGAGTTACAAAAACAATGTGCGCAATATATAAGGTATTTAGGGATTGATTCAAGTTGTTTAGTCGCCGATTCTTATAGCGACTTATTGAGTTTGAAAAAATAAAATAGGCGGGTTTGTAAGTCTATCTAATAAGTGCAGTCCTGTAATTTAATCAGTTTTGATGCCTTTAATAGTAGATTTAATATAGGTTATTGTACTGTTCTGTAGGGAATCTAACTGCCAGCAATTTTACCTATAATGTTCGAATCTAATAGCCCAGATTAATCTTCTAGTATTTTGGGACGGATAAGTAATTTGATTGCCCCTAATGCTACAAAAATGCCAATGAACAGTGCTGGAAATCCACCCAAGACACAGAGCATTTTAATACCATCGATGCCTGCATTCGTAATCATAACCCAGGCAATAAAACCAATGATCGATCCCCAAAGTATTTTGAGACCAATCGGGGCTTCAGGATTATCGGGCTGTATGCCCTTTGTACAAATTGCACTCATTGCCGAAATATTGGAATCGGCAGCTGTTACATAGGATATAAATATCATGAGTAAAAGAAATATATTAATTAACTGCCCATAGCTAATCTTTGCAATCATTTCAAATAAGACATTTCCTTCGCCGGCACTGTTCAATATTTCAAACAATCCCCCCGAAGATTCGAGGTCGAAATGCAGGGCAGTTCCACCAAAAATAGACATCCAAAGGCAGGTAAATAAAGATGGATAAATAAGGTTGAATTGTATAAAATTCCGAACAGTATAACCTACCGATAACCTACCTAAAAAAAGGGCAGCTACCGGTGCCCAAGCAAACCAATTCGCCAAATAAAAAACCGTCCAATCATTCATCCAGTCTTGTCCTAGCCCCGACTCAACATTGGTAGAACGAGCAACAAAATTACTAAGATAATCGACAGTTCCTTGACCTGCATAATATAGTATATCGCTGCTTGGACCAAGCAGCACCAAGACCAATGCTAGTATCAAAAAAGCGATAGCATTAAAATTGGATAACTGACTAATGCCCTTGTGAAGGCCGCTAGCGGCAGAAATTATAAAACTAAGAACAATAGTTGCCCCAATAAGACCAAGGGTCCAATTGTTTTCGACTACGCCAAATAAGGTTTGCATTCCACCCATCAGGGCATAAATACCCGTGCCCAAGGAGGCGGACATTCCCATGATTAGTGCCGAAAGACAAATCATATCAGCCGTGGTTCCGATCGAACCCAACGATTTTTGTCCCAAAAGTGGATACAACATCGAACGAACACTAAATGCTTGTCCAAGGTTGTAATAACTAAGCGCAAAGACCAAACCTGTAATCGTATAAATACCATAGGGCGTAAACGACCAATGCATAAATAAGGTAGATATGGCAAAACTAGCAGCCGCTTCCGAATTGGCGTCAATACTTAATCCTTGTGGTGGTTGATGTAAGTGGTATAAGGGTTCGGCGGCACCCCAAAATAAAATACCTGTTGCCAGCGTGGTACATAGGGCAATTGCAAACCATTTCCATTTTGTCAGGATTGGAACCGCATTTTTGCCGCCTATTTTGATCTTAGCAATTGGTGAAAAATAAATCGCAGTTAAAAGTACCAAAAAAATAAAGGCAGACCAATTGAACAGCCATCCAAATTGGTGTAAAATCCAGTCATTGGCTCCTTTTACTGTTTCGATAAATAAAGCATCGTTGGTCAAACTAAATAAAATAACGACCACAATAAAGCTTAGAGTAGGTATAAAAACTTGTTTGTTAGTTTTGCTTAGCATGCTATGTTTTGTTCAAAGGAACGTCAGTAGCCTTCGATTGTTTTAGATGATATAACAGGGCTTTATCCAAGGGAGACCACAATGCCGTGCGAATACCACTTTTTTTTAGAATTTTATTTACCCAAATGTTACATGTGTTGAAGGCATGATAGGATTCTTTTGCCTCAAAAAAATAATTGTCTTTATTGAATTTAGAAGTGGATATACGAACAGGTTGTAGGCGATGATTCAGGCTAAAACTCGCCAAGATTAAATCACATAATTGATTGAATTCTTGCTTCGACACTCTAAAAAAGAAAAGAGATTGATAATCTTTTTCTTCCCATTTGTTAAATCCAACAATGCGCATTAACGAGGGCGTGGGCCAAAAAATAGTTTTAAAACCCAAGGTCCAGCTAAGTTCACTCCAAGCCGTAAGGTCGAGGTAAATAGCCCGGTCGCCCCAGCCAAAACTAAGGTACTGATAAGCAAGATTGTCTGCATTTTGGTTCAATAAAGGCAGTTTCTTTTGCCAATTATACTTATCAGGATTTAAAGGGAATACAAACTCAGAATGAAATCCATTCGATCCAATTCCGACCAAAATGCCCTCTTTTTCGTAGCGATGTTTGCGGTTGCTAGGCAGCCAATATCCTATCAACAAAAACAGACCATAGCCTATAAAGGGGGCAAGTAACAACAATAAAAACAGACCGAAATACAAAAACATTAGCGCTGATTAAGTGGTTGAATTAGGCGTTAAATAACGCTGCTGCTTTACTATTTTTTCTAAGTGATAAAAAACACCCCGTTCAAGAGGCGACCATAAGGCAGTTCGAACGCCAATCTTTTTTAGAGCTTTATTCACCCAGTAATTGCAAGTGTGTAAAGCGTGATAACTTCCTTTAGCCTCGTAAAAGTTATCGTTTTCAGTGTAGCCTTTGCCGGGCAACAGCTTCAATTGCCCTGTAGCATCTGTTTTGAAATAGCTAAAAATATAACTGCACAAGGCTAAGTATTCTTGTTTTGACAAAGTCAGCTTAGTTATTTTTAAATCATTGAAAGGAATGTGTTGATATCCGCTAACATGCATAAGCGTAGGGGTATTAGGTTTCAAAAATGCTTTTAGCGCAATTTCGGCACTCAATTTATCCCAAGATTCTAAGTCCAAATAAAAGCCATAATCTCCCCATCCTAGCGACAGAAAAGGGTAGTGGTCTAATGGTTTTGCAAAGCCAGTACTGTCAATATAATCCGTCCAATCTATCGATTTAGTACGTGTAGGCAATAGTATATCGATGTGCATCCCGTTGCTACTAAAAAATACATCAATACCTGTTTCAGCCTGTTGATAATGATGATTAACAGGGATATAATATCCCACTATAATACAAAGCAAATACAGCAGTAAAATACATAAAATCAGGGCTGCAGCCAATGCCAAAATAATTAATAGTTTCATATCATTGAGTAACAATTAACGTTGATGCAAAAATAGCTAATCTTTTGAAAAGTTCGATTATATTTCTATTAAATCAAGGATATTTTGTTGTTAACTAGGATTTGTACAAAATAACAATAGCTTAAATTTTAGGGAGTTTAACCCAATAGTATTATATTGAATTGTTATCAAATCAAATCATATGCGCTATCTAAAAATAATAACAGTAACTTTTCTTGTAGTAATAGGCTTGTTTTTGTTGGTGGGTTTTCTGTTTCCTACTATTGAGTACGGACACGAAATAATAGTCGATAAAGGTATTGAAGAAAGTTGGGCAGTCAGTCAAGATACAACCAAAATGCATTTGTGGTTGCAAGGTTTTCAAAGTATTACTCTAATTGATGGTATCGACGGACAAGTAGGTAGTCAATATAAAGTAGTGGTTAATCCAGGAGAAGGTCAGGATGATTTTGTCATGCATGAAACTGTTTTGGACCGACAGCCTCCATCCTTAATTCACCTAAAATTTGATAGTGAAATGATGTTATTTGACCAAGTTCTGTATTTGAAGCAAAAGGGGGATAAGACAGTGGTCGGCACGCAATCGAAAGTAGCAGGAAAGTCTATTTTTATGCGTTCAATGTTTGCCTTAATGCATTATATTGCAGGGAGTTTTCAACAGCAAGAAGTTAAAAATATTGAAGCCCTTAAAAATGTCATTAATAGCAATTCAAGCATTTATCCAGCTAATAATAGTTCGTCATAAAGCATGTTTGACGAAAAAACACAACAGAAACTTAATTATTATGTCTATCTATTGGTCGATGAACGTACGATGCAACCTTTTTATGTTGGAAAGGGAAAAAATAACCGAGTTTTTAATCATCTAGCCTGTGCTTTGGAAACCAATAATGTTTCTGATAAATATGAAACGATAAGAGCAATTCAAAATGCGGGAAATCAGGTGCTGCACCTAATTGTACGGCATGGTTTAAACGAAAAAACTGCCTTTGAAATAGAAGCTAGTCTAATAGATATGCTTGATTTTTTACAATTTGGATTAACCAATAGGGTAGGCGGACAAAAATCTATCGAAAAAGGCTTGATGCGCAGCGGTGAAATTAAACGATTATACAATGCCGAAAAATTAAATTCAATTGAAAGTAACTGTTTGATTATAAATATTAACAGAAAATATCAACGTGGTGCAGGCAAAGAGGCTATCTATTGGGCAACTAAAGAAACTTGGACGATTGATAAGCGTAAACTCACTAAAATAGAATACGTACTGAGTGAATACAGAGGTTTAATCGTCGAAGTTTTCAAGGTAATAAAATGGTATCCGAAAGAAAGAGGCTATACACCACGGTCTAAGAAATACGGTCAGAAAAAGATAGGTTATGGATTTGACGGAGAAGTGGCAGAAGATACAGTTCGCAACCGCTACATCAATAAATCCATTGCCCATATCAAAAAAAGAGGCGCTGCCACCGCAATTCGGTATCGACTCTAAATTATAAAACTTGAATTAGGTGCTTAATAATATCCGGTAGTGGTTTTCTCTAATTCCTATTTTTACCTTTTCGGTTAAAACGATTCTTGTTATTGCCACCATCTCTTTTCTTTCTGCTGGCAAAATAAGCACTCTTACGTTCTTTTTTCTCTTGTTCAAATACCTTTTTTTCGGCTTTGGACATTGGTTTTTCAGTTTGAGGATAAGGGTGCTTTTGAATCGCCTCTAGTTTTTGGTTTATCAACCTTTGGATATCTTTAATAAACTGATTTTCTTCAGGTTCGCACAGCGATAGTGCAATACCTGTAGCTCCAGCCCTCCCAACTCGACCAATTCTGTGTACATAGGTTTCAGGAATATTTGGAATATCAAAATTGATGACATAGCCCAATTGCTGAATATCGATTCCACGAGCAGCGATATCTGTAGCCACAAGAATTCGCAATGATTTTTCTTTGAAGTTTTTGAGTGCCTTTTGTCGTTGATTTTGCGATTTATTACCGTGAATTGCAGCAGCTTTGATCTGTTTTTTTTGTAAGATTCGCACGAGTTTGTCAGCTCCATGTTTGGTCCGCGAAAATACGAGTGCCTGATTGATTGATCCATCTGCTAAAATGTGTAACAGCAACTGTTTCTTATCGGCTTTGTTGGTGTAATAAACCTTTTGTGTCACCGTCTCAGCAGCTGAAGATACAGGAGCAACACTAACTTTAGAAGGCTGTTGCATAAATTGTTTAGACAATTTAACGATATGATCTGGCATCGTTGCCGAAAAAAGAAGCGATTGACGTTTTTTGGGTAATAATTGTAACAATTTTCTAATGTCGTGAATGAAACCCATATCCAACATTCTATCTGCTTCATCCAATACAAAGGTATTAACTTGGTGTAAGTGGATAATTTTTTGACCAATTAAATCGAGTAATCTACCCGGGGTTGCTACAAGTATATCAATGCCTCGACGAATTGATTGTACTTGTTTGCCTTGTTTTACGCCTCCAAAAATAACGCAGTGTCTGAGGGAGGTATATTTAGCATAAAGGCGTATGTTTTCATCTATTTGTATAGCTAATTCGCGCGTAGGCGTTACTATCAGGGCTTTTATATTTCGTTTAGAGGGCTTTTTGTCGGAATTATTCAGCATGTTTTGAATAATAGGTATTGCAAAGGCTGCTGTTTTACCTGTTCCAGTTTGTGCTGTAGCAAGTACATCTTTTTTTTGGATAATTAATGGTATTGCTTGAGCTTGGATGGGCGTAGGTTGTTCGTAATTTTTTTCTTGAAGGGCCATCAAAATTGACGGGTCCAAGTTAAGTTGTTCAAATTTCATGAAGCGGATTTAGTACAAAAAATGGTTCAGGATTTTTCAAGTCCCTGATAAGCGGCTAAGGTAAGCTTTAATTGAGAATGTTTAGGAGAATTAGCTATTTAATTACAGATTGTATCAGATTCCCTAAATTCAAACGCTGTATTGTTGTATTCAAGGATACTGTTTTGTAATCATTTGTAGACTTTATCTTCAGTTTTATTTTGCCATCATAGCTTAATAATTTGGTGGGACTTAAAGGTTTGAATTTGCACGGGTTACAAAAAAAAGCTTATAAATATTCTCAGATTACAGGATTAAATTTGATTTTTTTGGACTGAAATTAACAAAAAATTAAAGATTCAGCATATAAATTTTAATTATGATGTACTTTATTATCTGTATGTTGCTATTAATCAGCGTTTAAAGTATATTTTTTAACAGTATTCAATATTCCTTTTAAAAAACTTATCTTTTATTGAGGCGTTAGGAATTAAATTCTTTAAATTTACTTTATAACCTAAACTAAATACCCTTTAACTTATTTACGTAAAATATAATTTTAAATAATCATAAAAATTTAAAATATAAATTATTGTTTACCACCCTTTTGAAAACATAAACTAATATTTAAGTGCCATTTCAAATTTGAACACTCTAATTGATGTCCGAAAAAAGCTATTCCCTTTAAAAGTCACTCCAAATTAATGCTCTTTTCAATGCTCATCGCCTAACATAACAACGCGCTCAAATTGTTTTGTATCCACTCATTTAGTTTAGAAAAATTTTATTGTTATGAGTATTCCCAGCATTTCTTCCAGAAATGTCTCTTCTTTGTGTGCTTACACAAGACGGACATTCCTTTTGTTTCTCACGTTTATATTATTTCTAATTTCACCAACTTCCTACGCACAAGTTAGTTCTTATGCTTTTACAGAATCGTCCTCTGTATATGTAGCGGAAAGTGTTGGTGGTCTTGTCGAAAACTCCGGCAAAGGTGGAAACTTTATAGACGATAATGCTTATTTAAATCAGCCAATAGGATTCAACTTCGAATATGATGGCGTTAGTTATAATACCTTTAGTATTAGTTCTAACGGCTTTATATCTATAGGTTCGACAGTATCATCGATTGTTTGGGTACCCTTATCAAATCCTCAATCGGTTAATATGGTTAGCGCCTTAGGGATGGATTTATCGGCAACTTTTACGAACAGTAATTCAAATATTCGGTGGTTGACAAAAGGGGCGGCTCCTAATCGAACTTTAATTGTTCAATGGACAGAATTTAGACCTTACGGTTCTTCGGGTGTATCGATTAGTTTTCAAATCCGACTCAATGAAGGTAGCAATACCATCGATATTGTGTACGGAGATAATTTTAATACATTTAATTCCAGCTTTCTTCCAGAGGTTGGTTTATCTGGTTTAAGCAATGCTGATTTTAACAATCGTTTGTTAGCAAGCCCTGCCCCGTGGCTAAACAATAGCACACGTGGTATTTCCAATAACAATTCCATGATATTTAATCAAGGGTCTATGCCTTCAAATGGAACCTTGTTTAATTGGAATCCTGCTCAATGTTCTGGAACGCCCAATGGAGGAAGTTCGACCGCTTCTTTACAGCGTTCTTGTAGTGGTGTCAATTTTACGGTTTCTAATAGCGGTCAATCCAACCCTTCTCCCGGCTTGAATTATTTATGGCAGTCATCTTCTAATCTTAGCGGACCTTGGACAAATATTGGGAGTCCAAGTGCAAGTTACTCGGATTTGACAACGTCCTTGTCAGCCACTACTTATTACAGACTATTAACCACATGTGTCAACAGTGGCTTATCGAATGTATCTTCCCCTGCACTAGTAGAACTAGGTGGGGCTTGCGAATGTAATAACTATCCAAACTCTTACGCAAT
>CAJQQM010000214.1 GCA_905480485.1 uncultured Aureispira sp. | reverse complement strand
CATAAAAGCCCTGATGTAGCCGAATTTGCCGCCTCCCTCGAAACCGCCTTACATCAATCCGAAGAAGAATTAGAACGCATGTTTAATAATGGTTCTTTTTTGCTTAATGCCGTCGAGGGTTATGTTTTGTCTGATACTATTCAAAAATATCTACAAAAACCCTTTACCTTTATTATCTACGACGACCGTGATTCGATGGTCTACTGGAACAACAACAACATCCTACCCTTTCAGTCGGATATCAATTATTCCCTGACAGATACCGTAGAAAAATATCGAATAAGAGAATCGGTCTTTCTTAAAGTACGTCGGCCGATTGATTTCAGAATCAACAACCAAACCTACTATTACAATTTAGAGGCACTAATCCCTATTTATCGGCATTTTTCGATCCAAAACAACTATCTCGACAATTATTTTACCCTAATGCCGCCCGAGTTTTCCGAATTTGTGGATATTAGCGAAGACCCTAATGATGTAGCGATTAAAGATCGTTTAGGGCGTACAATTATCTACATCAAAGCCAAATCAGATTTCCCCGATCAGTGGTATGTTGTTTTTAGTACGGTTTTATATTTGATCAGTACCCTGCTGCTTATTTTGGCTGTTTTTTTGATTAGCTGCAATTTGGCACGCAAAAATCAAATGCTACGTTCGCTTAGCTTTATGGTATTGAGTTTTGCCCTGTTGCGCATCGTTCTGCTCTTTTACGATTTTCCCTTATTGGTACAACAACTCGAAATATTTAACATTCGATTGTCCGACCTCAATCGTATTTGGTACTATTCGTTAGGAGATTTTGTACTTGATATGTTTTTGCTGCTTGTTTTGGCCATATTTGTATCGACCGAACTCAAAAAAGGACATGTAAGACATTATGCTAAAGGACAACAGTGGTTATTTGCCTTGGGCAGCTTTTTACTAATTGCAGGTGGTTTAGCAGCACTTCAGTTGGGCCTACGTGATATTGTCATGACCGCTTACATCTCCTTCGAGTTTAATGACTTCTCGAATATTGATCGTTATAGCTTATTGGCCCTAACAAATATAGGGCTGTTGTTTTGCTCCTATTTTTTTATTAGCTATCGTTTTTATGTTCTACTAAGTTCTTTTCAACTTAACAAAAGCCTTCAATTTGGCCTATTTGTACTAGCCTTAGGCGCTGTGATACTTATAGCTAGGCAGTACGGGATACTAGGCATCGATATCGGGGTGTTTTCGATCGGTGCCCTGCTCAATGTTTTGGCACTAAGCTATTTTTCACGCCGCAAAAATTCATCCTTAGTATGGATAAGTTTGTGGCTGTTGTTTTTTTCTACCTTGGCCACCGTAATTTTAGAAAATGCCAATCTAGACAAGGGCATTTTACTCCGCAAGTCCTTTGCCAAAACATTGGCTTACGAACGCGATATAGAAACCGAAAAAACATTCAGTTCCTTGTATAATAATATAATGGAGGACGGGCTGCTCAAAATATCACTCAACAATCCACTATCGCCTTCGCCCCGCAGGCAAGCAATAGATTTACTTACCTATCGTTACCTCGACAATTATTTTTTTGGACGCTACGATTATAAAATTCATCTGTATACAGCAAGGGGCAAGCCCTACCGCGGCGAAAAACGTTCTTTTGATGAATTGATGGAATTGATTGACAACAGCCGCCCTACAAACAGCGAAAACTTATTTTTCTATTCTCACCCGGATAGTGATTACTCCTATTTTGCCAAATTAGATATTAGCCAAAACAAATCCGTCTTTGCGCGAGTTATCATCGAATTCAAGCCCAAAAAGAATTACAAAAAATCAAATATTTATGTAGAATTGCTCAGTCGTAATCAACAGCGATTCGACAAGGTGTACAATCAAATTCAATATGCATTGTACAAATACGAAGAACGCGTTGCTTCTAACGAAAACTATTTTCAAGCACAGCTGAATTACAATCTTAAGCGACCTGAACCTGGACAATACCTAAAGATAAAAATCATTAATGAAGATAAAAAGAAGCTCAAAAACAACAAAAACCACAACAATAATTACCTGATTTATCGCTCCGATTTCGAAGACAACAATATCGCAATTGTCAACATTCCACAGTTGAGTATACTGCGCATTATGTCGGTATTTGCCTATTTATTTTGTTTTGGAATCATATTATTATTTGGAGGACAACTCGTCAATTTAGCCTTATTTCGGTTCTTCTCGATCAATCTTATCAATTTTGAATTTGAAAATACCCTGCGGGAACAAATTCAACGGGTAATTATTCAGGTGACGCTTTTTTCTTTTGTATTGATTGCTTCCTTTACGATTTATAATTATCGCTATCAGTACAACAAATACCACACCGAACGTTTGGAACGAAAAATAAGAAGTACCGAACGGACGGCAGCCTGGCAAATTGAACAAACTCAAGATTCATTGTTTCAATTGCCGCATGCTAAAAGCCTGTCTGGAATTCACAAAATTGATGTTAATATCTATGATTTAAGTGGCAATCTAGTGAGTTCTTCTGAAGAGGTAATTTTTGAACGGCACCTTTTGAGTCGAAAAATGGAACCACGTGCTTTTCAGCGTTTAAAAAATGAACAAAAAGGGATTTTTTCTCAAAATGAAATCATCAATAATTTTGAATATATATCGGCCTATGTTGCCCTCAAAGACAAAAACGAACGCACGATTGCCTACCTTAATTTGCCCTACGATTTGGCCGGCAGTCAAAATATTGGTTCACAGGATGTCGCCGATTTCTTGGGGGCGCTACTCAATGTATATGTTATCATCTTGCTGTTTGCGGGGGGCGTTGCCTTTTTTGTGGCCAATTCAGTAACCAATCCTTTGTTGGTCATTGCCCGTAAATTGGCCAAAGTGCAATTAGGGCGCAAAAATGATCCAATTAAATGGGATAAAAATGATGAAATTGGCGAATTAGTGGAGCGCTACAACAAGATGATTGAAGAATTGGAAGAAAACACCAAAAAGCTAGCAAGGTCGCAACGAGAATCGGCTTGGCGCGAAATGGCCAAGCAGGTAGCCCACGAAATTAAGAATCCGCTGACGCCAATGAAACTCAATATTCAATTGCTCGAACGGGTGGTGAACAGCAACCCCGATAAAGCCCAAAAAATGGTAAAGAGAGTCAGCAAAACCTTAATTGAACAAATAGATAGTTTGGCGCATATTGCTTCCGAATTTTCAAGCTTTGCTAAAATGCCAATTGCCAACAACAAACAATTACAGCTCAATGAATTGGTACAAAATGCTTATAATTTGTTTAAGGAAGAAGAAAACGTACAGGTATCCCTCAATTTGACAGAAGAAGATTGTCAGATTTTTGCCGATAAAACACAGATTATGCGGGTACTCAACAATTTGCTTAAAAATGCTGTTCAAGCCATACCTGAAGACCAACCCGGGCGCATACGCTTAAGCCTGCAGGTGCACAACAAAAAAGCCTTGATACAAGTCTCAGATAATGGCATAGGAATTCCAATAGAACAAGAAGAAGATATTTTTATACCCAATTTTACGACCAAAAGTTCGGGTACAGGTATCGGATTAGCCATGTCTAAAACAATTGTAGAAATGGCCAAAGGTTCCATTTATTTTGAATCTGAAGTGAATAAAGGAACCGACTTTTTTGTAGAATTGCCGTTGTTAGGCTAGGCTAAAGTAGGGTCTAAGATTTATTTTTGCTTACTTTTGAGTTCTATGAAACTCATAAAAAAGCTCGATTGAATAATTTGAATACCACTTATAATCAAAAAGATAGCCGGTACGACCCACCGAAGGGTTTCTCGAGGGCTAAGGGCTCCAAAATTGACAGATTTCCAGTGCAACCATGCATAGATTGTCAATCCTATACCGGCTACAAGCATCAAAGTACCAAGCATCAGCCCACGTTCTAGGCTAAAATAACGTTGATATATTTGATTAAACGTACCTTTTGGCAACAAATCATGCAGATAAGCATAATGTCTTGAAAACGCAAAAAACAAAATAAACTGAAGCCCAATAAAGGTGCTAGTAGCGGTATAAATCAGGGTGTGAACATCTAATTCTACCGATAGTAGCTGAACAGGCCGAACCATTAGTACAATCGTACAAATAAAGCCAGCCATAAACAATACAGCGCCCGGCATCAAAAAAAGCCAGGCAGGGCTATATAAAAGCAAAAAACGAAGATGACGCCATCCATCCGACCAGGTGTTGAGATGTGGTGGCGTACTACGACCATCTACAGACAAGTTGATGGGTACCTCTCCAATTTTTAATTGCTGAAGGACTGATTTGACGACCATCTCAGAGGCAAATTCCATACCACTGCATTGCAAATTTAGCTGTTCTATTTTGAGCCGGTCAAATGCTCGCAAACCACAATGAAAATCGCCTACGGTTGATCGAAAAAATAATCGTCCCAAAAAGGATAAAACAGGATTGCCTAAGTAACGATGAAGAAAGGGCATTGCCCCTTTTTCAATACCCCCTTTAAATCGATTGCCCATTACTAGGTCATAGCCGTCTCTTAATTTATCAACGAAAGGCATAAGATTCAAAAAATCATAACTATCATCCGAATCGCCCATAATTACATAAGACCCTTTAGCCTCAGCCAAGGCACCCAACAATGCGGCACCGTAGCCTTTTTGGGGGATATTGACGACCTGCACCCCCATCGACAAGGCCAAATCGATAGAACCGTCCGAACTTCCATTGTCACCAATTATAATTTCGCCGCAGATATTTTCGGTATCCAAAAAATCCTGAGCTTTTTGTATACAGCTGCCAAGCGTTTCTATTTCGTTGAGACAGGGCATTATGATCGTCAATTCAATTCGATCATTTGATCCTTGATGGTATTTATTATCTAGTTGAGTTGCACTATTCATAAGAGGTGTTTTGATAAGAGGATTTCAAAACAGAGACAAATTGTAATTTTGCTGGGCACAGATGACGAAACAAAAAATGATGTTCGTACAGCGGAATCGGACAAATGCGCTTGATTTCTTCGGCGTAACTAAGTTGTTCGAGTTGTTGCTCAAAACTTGATAAACTGTAATATCGCTTGGGTATCGAAACACCGTAGCCCCAATTGCCCACAAAATCCATCAATCGCAAGGTTTGTCTCGAAACAAAGCCATATTCAAAATGATCTTTTAGCAGCACCACTTTAGCAACCCTTAAAGCTTCATTCAACAGCTGAGTGGCTTGTTCAAAGTCGTGATGCAGGACATCGCACAACAAGGCAATATCCATTGATTGATTTTCGAAAGGAAGCACAAGCCCATCATAAGCAGTATATTTTTCCCAAGTGGATGATTCTTTGAGGTCAGAAGGCAAGGGATAAGTATCAACACAGTGCATGCTACAACCGACCCATTGCTTTTGAAGCGAAGTTGCCAAAGTCATATCACCACAACCAATGTCGATGACCTTTTTATTAGCAAGGTTTAATTTGTCTACAAGCTGTATAAAAAAATGCGCCAAATAGTTTATGCGTTGATTGTGTGCCAATTTTTGATGTGACTTAACCATCAACTGCTGCACAAAGTTCTTAGTATTATTAGCGATTGGTGAACTCATTTGCTCTCAAAATTTGCAGAATTATTAGTTAATCCTTTTTTATTATTTAAAAATACAAATGTTTTTGACGCTTAAGGTTTATATCCTACATATTACTGAAACAAACGAAAGTACAGCCCTTGAAGTCGTCTGTTTTGTTAGCGTTCAAAAAATATCTGAAAAGCAGACATTTTCAACCTCTGACAGCTTTAAAGGTAGCTTG
>CAJQQM010000213.1 GCA_905480485.1 uncultured Aureispira sp. | reverse complement strand
AGCTTGGCTGCTGATGGAATATACGGAGGCTTTTTGGTGCTACCTGCTACAGGTGTTCAGTATTATATTTATGCCGAAAATATAGATGCAGCTATGTTTTCTCCTCAACGCGCCGCTTACGAATACTACAGTATTAATAGTAGTGCAGGTTTGATTCCATCCTCTGTAGTCATCAATGAGCTTTGTGCCGCTAACAATCAAGTAATGGCCGACCAAGACGGCGAATTTGACGATTGGGTTGAATTATATAACAATACAGGTAATCCCATAAATTTATCTGGTTTGTATTTATCTGACGATATAAATAATACTAATAAATGGGCTTTCCCCGATACAACAATTGCTGCCAACGACTACTTAATAGTATGGGTAGACGACGATCCTTCTCAGGCGGGCTTGCATTGCGATTTTAAACTGTCCTCTTCCGGGGAAGAGTTTGCAATATTTGATAATGCAGGAAACATTATTGATTCGGTATCCTTTGGTCAGCAAAGCTCCGATATCACCTACGGAAGGTTTCCGAATGGAACGGGGCCCTATATTTTGATGAGCCCTACCTTTGCAGCTCAAAATGTTGAAAATAATCAAATACAAACTATAGGGACAAACCATCACAATTGGAATGTATATCCTAACCCTGTGGATGTGGTGGGCCTAAAGCTTGTTATTCACAGTCCTAAAATGGCCGATTTCAACTGTTTGGTGCACAATAGTCTTGGGCAGTTAATATGGGCAAATCAATTTGAGTTTTCTGCGGTGAACCGACCGCTTTTAATCCCTACTAACAGATGGTCTCCGGGGGTCTTTACCATAAGTATAATAGATCAATTTGGTCGGTCTTCACGGCAGATTATAAAAAAATAGCCGTAACAGAATCGAACATTTAGTTGATGTTTATTCCTTCATAAAAAGGAATTAGGATACTTAAGCGCTTTCTTTGGCCTAACTTATAGAATACAAACTTATAAAATATGATTTTTCGCATACTTGTTTTTATGATTTTTAGTGGCTGTTTCGGCGCATCAACGGCCCAAGTCGTTATCAATGAATTTTCTTGTTCGAATAAAGATGCTTATTTGGATAATTTTGGAGAATACGAAGATTGGATTGAGTTGTACAATACAGGAACAGCGACGATTGATTTATCAGGGTATTTTCTTAGCGATAAACGGGGCAACCGTGCTAAATGGGCATTTCCAGCCGGGACAAGTATCAACGCAGGGGCACATCTTAGAGTTTTTGCCTCTTCACTCGATATAAATACGCCCCCCTTGCACACTAATTTTAAGATTACCCAAATGAAACAAGAGTATATTATTTTGTCTCGTTCAGGGGATACTACCATGCTTGATAGTGTTAAAATAGACGTACCTATTCAGAAGAATCATTCTTATGGGCGGTCTACAGATGGTGCTACGGATTGGAAAATTTTTACCAGCCCAAGCCCTAATAGTTCTAACAACAACGCTACGGCTTATGATGCATACGCATCGCGGCCTGTTTTTGGGCCAAGCCCTGGGTTTTATACCAATAATGTGTCCTTAAGTATGAATGCAAGTACTGCAGGCCTGAGTATTCGCTACACAACCGATGGTTCTGAACCCAATGCAAGTTCTACACTTTACAGCAGCCCTTTGAGTATTAGTGCTACCACCTTAGTGCGCGCCAAATGTTTTAGCAGCAACGCTCAAATATTACCTTCTTTTACCGAATCCAATACGTATTTTATCAATGAGAATCATAATTTTCCTGTCTTATCTGTAGGTTCCAAAGATTTTAATGATTTATTTGCCGGTTCTACCGACGAAATAATGTCCTCATTTGAATACTACGATGCCAATAAGCAATTTCAGTTTGAATTAGAAGGCGATTTTAGAGGACATGGCAACGATTCTTGGAATTTTAGTCAAAAAGGTATACGATTTTATGCCCGCGACCAATATGGATATGCTAATAAAATAGATCATCCTATTTTTCCAACAAGTAGCCGAACCGACTTTGATGTTTTAATTATTCGCAATTCAGGTTCTGATAACTATCCCGGCGGTTCAATCGTTTACGGACGTCCAACCTGTCATTTAAGAGATGGTTATATCCAATCCTTGGCCGACAAACATCAACTCAATGTAGATACCCGCAAGTACCAGCCTTGTATCGTTTATTTGAATGGCCAATATTGGGGGATTTACGAAATGAGAGAACGTATAGATGCGGACTATACAGATTATTATTATGGACAGGAAGAAAAATGGGTGGATATGTTAGAATATTGGGGTGGTTTGGATGTTCGATACGGCGACCCCTTAGCAACGGATTGGAATAATTTATACAATTATATGACATCCAACAATTTAGCGAATGCAGCAGCTTACAATACCGTCTTGAACGAAATTGACGAAATGAGTTTTTTAGATTATTTTATTGTCAACACGCATATTGTGAATACTGATTGGCTAAACTGGAATACCAAATGGTGGCGAGGTATCGATCCACCTTCCCCCACAGGTTGGCGCTATACTTTCTGGGATATGGATAATGTCTTCAATCTAGGTCAAAATTATACCGGGATGGGTTCAACAACTTACCTAAACGACCCCTGTGATCCTCAAACCTTATTTAGCAACGATCCGGATGTTCCGCACATGGATATGATAAATGCTCTTTTTGCGAATCCTACTTTTTATGATTTATACATCAATCGATATGCTGATTTGTTGAATACAACCCTTAATTGCGATACCATGCTTGCGCATTTTGATGCGATGTTGGCAGAGATTACGCCGGAGATGCCTCGTCAGATTGCTCGTTGGGGAGGTACGGTCGGTGATTGGAACAATAATATACAACTTTTGCGTGCCGAAATTTCTGGACGATGTGCCGTTATTGATTCCTTATTAATAGGTTGTTATCAGCCCAATATTGGCCCTAAAAAAGATATTGCAGTGCAGGTTTTTCCTGCCAATGCTGGACAGGTGAAAGTTAATACGATCTATCCGGCTTATTATCCATGGCAGGGTAGCTATTTCTCAAATGTTAATCTTTCTTTTCAGGCCGAGGCAAATGCTGGCTATATATTTGATCGTTGGGAGGTATTTAACCATAGTGTTAGTCCTGCTCTAACGGCCGATTCCATCTTTTTTAATTTAAATACAGCCGACTCTGTAGTTGCTATATTTCAATTGGCGCTTTCTGTATCAAGCAATCTGACCAACGACAGTTGTTCACAGGGAAATGGGGCGATCGATCTAAGTATCGTTGGTGCAGGGCCTTTTAATTATATTTGGTCAAATAATGCGACAACAGAAGATTTAACAGGTCTTTCGGCCGGAAACTATCTGGTAACTATCAGCGATAATCAACAAAATTTGCTTGTCCAAAGTTTTACAATTCTAGGCATACCCGGGCCACAATTATCGGTACAAACTAGCAACGATAACTGCTATGCAGCATCTGTTGGGTCGATCAACCTTAGTTTGAATGGAGGCACCTTGCCCTATACCTTTCAATGGGCAGATGGGGTCAGTTCGCAAAATAGATCTTCTTTGTTGGCTGGTAGCTATACACTTACGGTGACCGATGGGGCCAATTGTACACTTTATCAAAACATTGATTTGGGACAAGATTCATTTCCGAATATAAGTGCACAAGTTCTAGACATATCTTGCAACGGTGCTGCCGACGGATCAATCGATATCTCGGTCAATGGAGGGCAAACACCCTATACCTATTCTTGGTCTTCTGGGCTTGGCAACAACCAAGACATCAATAGTTTATTCGAAGGATTGTACACCCTAACCCTAACAGATGCCTATAGTTGTACGGTTAGTTATACTGCCTCAATTGCAAGTCCTCTGCCAATGATGGCAAATTTTGAACTGGATTATGCTCAGAATGGTGCAAATGGAAGTATAACAGCAATGCTGTCTGGGGCAAGTCCACCTTATGCATACTTCTGGAACGACCCAAACAACCAAACTAATGCTAAAGCCGAGGGCTTGGCACCTGGACTATACCTGCTAACGGTGGTCGATTCTATGGGTTGTCAAAGTGTTTTTGAAATTGAATTGCCTTTGGGAGATTTGCAATGTATTCAGTCGGTGATGACCTTTACTCCAAATGGCGATGCGGTCAATGATACTTGGGAACTGCCCTGTTTGGCTTCGATGCCACATCAGCTAAAGGTATTTAATCGTTGGGGACAGTTGATGTTTCAGTCCAATCAATACGATAATACCTGGGATGGAACGTATCAGGGTAATCCTTTGCCAGATGGAGGTTATTTTTATACGATTGAAGTAATTGACGAGGATGGCAAAACGTACCCCCTACAAGGTGCGTTAAATATTGTTCGATAAACCTATAAAAATTCAATTATGCCGTTTATATTAACGATACTAATGGGCTTTATTATTAGCCTAAACGTTCAAGCGCAGCAAGAAACAATACATGGTCAAATTTTTGACAATCATTTCTGGCAAAATCCTGCTGCTGCAGGAACAACTGATTATCACAAAATAAGAATGAACTATCGGATGCAGTGGGCACAAATGACCGGGGCACCACACACGGCTACTTTGTCATATGACGCCGCTTTCAAGCGGGTGGGGCTTGGGGCTGTAATACAATACGACCGTATAGCGTCTTTTCAGCGAGTTTCGACCAATTTTGCTTATGCCTACCATATTCCTTTACAAAAAGATTTAAAACTATCTATTGGTCTTGGGCTCAAGTATTTTAATATTCGTTTGTCGAATATAGACGATTTGGGTTTGGTCAACGGCAGCGACATAGCTGTTATCAATGGGCAGCAGGGGAGTCATGCGTTTGATGCTGGCGCAGGTGCCTATTTGTACAATAAGCAATTTTTTGCCGGTATTTCTGTTATTAACCTGATTGAATGGCAATTAAATTTTGGTCAATCGAATCGGAATAAGCAAGCCAAACTATATCGTCAATATCAGGCAATGGGCGGTTATCGTTTCGATTTGGGCAAACTCAGCCTAAGTCCCTCTGCTTATTTCAGGTGGGTACAAAGTTTGCCACCTCAATTCGATATCAATCTAAAACTTGGCCTACTTGACGAGCAAATTTTTACCGGTTTTAGCTATCGAACCACAAGTGATTTTATGCTGTTTTTAGCCTTTAAAATCAATAAATTAGTTCATTTAGCGTACTCATTTGAATTTTCGACTTCGAGTTTACAGGGTTTTCATTCCGGAACACATGAGGTAACAATTGGGGTTGATTTAGTTTCCAAAAAAAAGAACTTAGTTTCAAGTCAAGTTAAAAATTAACTATGCTTAGTATTGATCCAAGTGATGAACAAAACGCTTTGGCTGCTGTTACAAACAGGTGTTTTCAATTACAGCTAAAACTATGAAGAATAAGTGCTTAAAGTTATCTTTTTTTGTAGGGTGTTTAGGAGCAATTCAATTCTTTTGCTTGAGTACTTACGCTATGTATCTGTATCCCGGCGGCACCTTGCACCAACCTCAGCTCGATTATTATGCTTTCTTTTATAATTTCTTCAGTGATCTCGGAAGGACTTATACCTTCGATAGGCAATCAAATGCATCCTGTCATTTAATATTTAAAACGACCTTATGTATTAGTGGTTTGTCTATGATGGTGTTTTTTTGTGCACAAACTCAATTATTTAGAACTAAAATAGCCAAAAATTTATCCTTCTTCACTTGTTTACTTGGGGTTATTGCCGGGCTAAGCTATATCGGAATCGGTACCACCCCGTGGAATATTGATTATTGGGGACATCGTTTTTATGTTCGGACCGGATTTTTATCGTTCTTAGGAATGGCATTTTTTTATGCCTTGACTATTTTCATCGAACCCCTTTATCCCCCAAAATACGCCTGGGCACTTTTATTGTTTTCACTAGTGCTGTTGACACAAATACTCATTATGTTTTTAGCAACAAATGCCTGGTATTCTAATGAGGCTCTATTTTTGCAAGCGTTGGCGCAAAAAATAGTAGTGTACGCTCAAATAATTTGCCTAATTTACCAAAGCCTAGGAGCTTTAGCTTATCTGAGGTTGCTTGAAAAAGCGGGTTAAATGTTGTTAATAACTTATGGAGCTCTACTTTTTTGCGTAACTTGTAGATGTTACAATGGTAAAACACCCTTTTTTACAACAAGCCAGGTCCTTTTTAGTTATGAACAAAATGATAAGCTACTACCTTTCATTAGGTTGTCTATGTAGTTGTTTAGTCGGTTTAAATTTTTCATCATATGCGCAACAAGATTCCACTCAAAATCCCCAAAATATACAAGAAGATCGGAAAACACAAAGAATTGCCAAAAAAGCGGCTCGTCGCATCCGGTTTCTTGCGACTTTGCCAGCCAATCACAATCCCAAAACAGCGTCGCTTTTGGGGTTAATCCCCGGTGGAGGACAGATTTATAATCGTCGGTTTTGGAAACTACCCATCGTTTATGGCGGTTTTGGAGCTCTAGGTTATTTTACGGTCAGTAGCTACATCGAATACGGATGTTTTAGAAGAGCTTATTTAGAAACAGTTGATGACGACCCGAATACCAATTATGTTTGTCCACAAGACCCTAATGCATCTGAGGCCTCTCTCAAAATCTATAGAGATAATGCTCGGTCTAGTTCCGAAATATTCGTTTTAGGATTTGTCCTTTTTTGGGGACTTACTATTGTTGATGCATTTGTCGATGCTCATTTGATGCATTTCGATATCAGTGATGATTTATCTATGCGGTTACAACCCAAACTTGATTATGACATATCCATGCAAAGTATTGTTCCTGCCCTTGGACTAAGTTTTCAATTACGGACCAAACCCTCAGCTTCACTTCCTATTAAATTTGATTAACATGTACAAATACCTTCTTTTTTGTTTATGTTTTACAGCTTGTCATAGTGTTAAGCCAGCTTTCAAAATAAACAATATTCAGCACCGGCTTGCCATTCAGACTTTCCAAAAAGAACTCAATCTTTCTTTCGCAGATTCTACAAGTTCGCCTCTCAGTACCGAAGATAGGCTTCAGTTTGAACAATTAGCTTTTTTTGATATTGATAGCAACTTCAGATGTATGGCTAAATTTACCCCAAAAATGGGGAAGGTTTTTAAAATGAAAACCACCACAGACAGACAAGTCGAATACCGTCCTTATGGTCAGTTAGTATTTGAATTGAATGGCCAAAAACACAGGCTTATGCTGTATCAAAATATTAAGTTAAGCCAAAAAGAAAAATACAAAGATTATTTATTTCTACCCTTTACGGATGCAACTAATGGCAGCGATTCTTATGGCGGCGGACGTTACATCGATTTCAAAATTCCACAGCAAAAATGGGTGGTTTTGGATTTTAATAAAGCTTATAATCCATATTGTGCTTACAGCAGCCGCTATTCATGCCCTATCCCTCCGCCACAAAATGATATGAATACCAAGGTGATAGCAGGCGTTAAGGCTCCGCAGGATCATTAAAAGCGCTGCTATAAATGCTTTTTACTAAGGTTTGAACAAAAAAAAGGGCTTGTGTGATTAACACAAGCCCTTTTGTATAGCTACCAAAACTTATTTTAGTTTTATCTTAGCCGCATCATTGGGTAAGTCCGGAGAGTAAATCATCATCTGATTACAAATTCCAGACTCGAG
>CAJQQM010000212.1 GCA_905480485.1 uncultured Aureispira sp. | reverse complement strand
ATTTTCAATCTATAAATTAGCATATAATTAACTCAAAATACAACAATTTTACGCTATTTAATACAGTTTATAATAGGGCGTTTGATGGAAATTCTATAACTTTGCAAAGCTTTAGACCTAACTGGGCCTACAATCTAATTTATTTGTTTTTATTTACTTAAATCTATTTATACAGCATGATATATCGTATATGTACTGTTATTACAGTTTTTGTTTTTTTGGTATTAGTACCTATTCAAGCTCAAAACGATCCCGTTTTATTTAAAGTAAACGACAAGGAGGTGAACGTTTCTGAATTTAAATACATTTACAACAAAACAAATGGAGAGAAAGCCGACTACAGTGAAGCGTCTGTTCGGGAATACCTCGATTTATACATTAATTTTAAGTTGCAGGTAGCGGAAGGCGTTGATATAGGCCTGAGTGAGAATGCAGAGGTCAAAAGAGAACAAGACCAATACAAGCGACAACTTGCCTCTACCTATCTTACCGATCGAGAAATTACTGAAAAATTAGTTAAGGAGGCTTTCGAACGCTCTAAAGAAGACCGCAAGATAAGTCATATCCTTATATCTGTCGATGAAAATGCTACCGATGCTGCCAAAAAAATGGCTTACAAACGTGCTGCAGAAGTAAAAGCCAAACTTACCGCGGCTAATTTTGCAGAAATGGCAAAACAATATTCAGACGATCAATACAGCAAAAGTAAAGGCGGTGCCTTGGGTTATTTTAGCGCTTTACAACTGCCATATGATTTGGAATCTGCCGTATATGCTACCGATAAAGGTGCTGTTTCTGATATTGCTACTAGCAAATACGGATACCACTTAGTTTTGGTAGAAGATATAAGAGCTTCTTGGGGTAAAGTAAAGATTGCGCATATTTTATTGCGTGCAAAAAAGGATCCTGAGGGGGCTAAGTCGAAAATAGATTCTTTGCACGAATTGCTCAAAACAGGCGTAAAATTTGAAGAGCTCGCAAGTTCCAACTCACAGGATAACGCCACCAAAAATAGAGGTGGTCAACTTGGATGGATTGGGATCAATAAATATTCTGCCGATTTTGAAAATGCTATTTTTGCCCTAGAAAAAGATGGTAATTTTTCAAAGCCTGTTCAAACCGAAGCAGGATGGCATATCCTTAAGCGTTATCAAGCCATCAAAAACCCGGCTTACCAAGATGTAAAGTCAGAGATTACCAATAAGATTAAACGCAAGCCAAGGTTTGAAATAATTCAAGATGCTTTGGTTGCTGATATCAAGAAAGAAGGTGGCTACAAAGAAAATTCAAAAACAGTAGAAGCCTTACTTACGGCGCTTAATCAAAAAGACTCCTCTGCTCGCGAACCGGACTTTTTGACCTATCGTTGGAAATCAAACAAAGACGATGCGCTCAACCAACTTGAATTGTTTCAAGTGGGGAATACAAAAGCTACTGTTCGTGAATTTATGTCTATTGCACAACGTGCGCATTCAGAACGCATGAATCAAAAGCCTCACACCGTCAAAGATGCTGTAGCGCGCATTATCAAAAAATTAGCTACTCAAAAGTGCCTAGCGTACGAGGAGACGCAATTGGATAAAAAATATCCTGAATTTAAATCCCTGATGAGAGAATATGACGAGGGTATTTTGTTGTTTGAAGTAAAAAAACAACTTGTCTGGGACAAAGCATCTAGCGATGAAGCAGGTTTGAAAACCTTCTATGATGCCAATAAAGAAAATTTTAAATGGAAAAAACGTGCCAATGTAACGTTTTATACTTTGCGCACGGACGATGCTAAATTAGTCAAGAAGATTCAGTCGAAGGCCAAGAGTAAATCATCTGAAAGCGTCAAAGGGATGTTCAATAAAGAGAAAGAGATTGTTCAGACAACTTCAGGAATTTATGAAGCCGGTAAAAACGAGGATGTCGACCAACTTAAGTGGAAGAAAGGGTCGATGAACAAAGGCTATGAAAAGAATGGTACTTATTTCTTTACAAAGATTGAAGAAATTATAGAACCCTCTGTCAAAACCCTAGAGGAGGCCCGTGGCTATGTTGTTGCAGATTATCAAGATAGTTTGGAAAAAGAATTAATTGCCAAGCTTAAAGAGAAATTTAAGGTCGAAATTGATGAAGCGGTCTTGAAGCAAATGTTTAAGTAAAAAAAAAGCCTGTTCATCATTTGAACAGGCTTTTTTTATTCTTTAAGGCCCAAGGCAAATTTACCTTCTTTAGGATTCCATATCAATTCAATACTTGAATAAGCAATTTCTTTGAGTGATTGGCAATATTTTATAACGCTGTTATCTTTTTGGGCGCATTTGTTTTGGATTACATCGGTTTGCATTTTTGCATAGGCGGGTGCGCCATCTTTTGGTAATTGAAAGCCAAATTCTAGGTGTTGATTAAGTTCGGGACTAAAAGCCGTAGTAGCAAGCGATTGGTTTTGTTCGGTAAAATCTTGATAATTAATGGGGGGCATCACTTCGTCTGTGATATCAAAAAACCGACCGTTTTGATAGCGTAAAATATGAATTTCTCCATGTAAGAAAAGATCCATATGATTTTTTACGAGCGCGATAAGTAGTTCACCTTTGCGTTTTTTCAGCAAAGATACCTGCAACGTAAAAATACCTCCTTCTTCTTTGTCTTTAAGTTCAATAAAATTATTTTTTTCGTCTACAAAAAGTGCGAGGTTCTGACCTTGGTCGTCTAGGGCTTGCCATTGCTTCCCGATCTTAGATATTTGATGGATTTTAATATCATTATCATATGTTGATAGTAGTTGATAAAATTCGGTAATTGATTGTGCTGATACTAAAATTGGCCAACAAAAAATAAATAGAAGAAATGGTTTTAGCTTGTTCATAGTGTTTTATTATGATAAAGGTATTAAGCAATATACGATTTTATGATGGTTTCTTTAGGTATAATGACTTGATTTAACGAATGGGTACATTCTATTTGATCTGATTTACTAAAGCTTTGGAAGTCATGGCATGAAATATAGGTTCTCAAGCATGCTAATTCGTATTAATAAGGAAAACTCTTATCTTTGTTGCTACAACAATATATTATGACTTCATTTAGCGATTTAAAAATAACGCGACAATACCAGAATGCCCTTGAAGAATTGGGTTTTGAAAAGCCAACGCCGATTCAAATCAAAGCCATTCCTGCGATTCGTTCAGGGCAACATGTTATAGGTATTGCACAAACGGGCACCGGTAAAACGGCCGCATATCTCTTGCCTATTTTTCACAAAATTGGCTATGCAAAAGGGACAGCTGCCCGTTGCATTATTATTGTTCCTTCCAAAGAATTAGTGGTGCAACTGGTCGAACAAGTAACAGAATTGACTCCCTATACAGATATCCGATATGTAGGTATTTATGGAGGCGTTGGACGCAAAGCACAAGCAAAGGCAATTCACGAGGGGGCGGATATTATAATTTCTACACCTAGACGCTTGCTCGAATTGTATGAAAAAGAGCATATTCAACTAAATAAAGTGGAAACGATGGTGTTGGATGAGGCGGATAGGATGATGGACATGGGCTTTAGAGGTCAAATTAATGCTATTTTAGAGGTAGTTCCTACCAAAAAGCAAAACCTACTTTTTTCTGCTACATTTTCGGCAAGAGTAGAAGAGCTTAGCTGGAATTTCATGGATTTTCCAGTTAAAATCGAAATTACTCCCGAAGCTACACCTGTGGAAACAGTAGAACAAGTTCGTTATGATGTTCCTAATTTTTTGAGTAAAATTAGATTGCTTCAACATTTATTAGCCGATGAAGAAAGCTTTCATCGAATCATTGTTTTTGTGAAAACCAAAAAAACAGCAAATGCTGTTTTTAATGCACTTAGTTTTATCGCCTCCGAACAAAAACGACTGATACATTCTAATAAAGGCCAAAATACACGAATCAACGCTTTCAAAGATTTTAAAGAAGGTAAAATTCGGATCATGATTTCGACCGACGTGATGGCAAGAGGGATAGATATCAAGGATATTAGTCATGTGATTAATTTTGATGTCCCAACAGTATATGAAGATTATGTACATCGTATAGGGCGTACGGGGAGGGCTTTTCGTACAGGGGCTGCAATTACCTTTGTAACCAAAGCCGATAAATATCATGTCAAGAAAATTGAAGAAAAAATTAGAATGTTTATTCCCAATCGGCTTATTCCTGAATCGGTAGAAATTACGGAAACACCCTTTCATGAAAATCAGGAAATGGAACGTGCCATCGACCAACAGAAAATCAAAGATGACCCCAATTTTAAAGGAGCTTTTCATGAAAAAAAGAGTTATAAATCCAAAATAAAACAGAAAAAAACCAAACGGCCTCCTAAGTACACGGGTAAAACAAATTCTGGCTATATTTCTAAAACTAAAAAAGTTAAAAGATCATCTAAGAAAGGCCGTCATAAAAAGTAGCAGGAACGTATTTTATGCTTAATCTATACTAATTGCTATATTTTATCTTAAATTTGAGAATCAACTTAACTAATCTTAAAAAATCAATAATGACCTATACCGATTTAGTGCCTCAGTTATCAGATATTGCTCGAAATGCAGGTGCTGCTATCATGGAAATATACCATCAATGCGAAGGCGTCGAAATTATCAAAAAAGCAGATAATTCTCCATTAACAGCTGCTGATAAAGCTTCTAATGCCGTTATTTGCGAGGGGCTGGAAAAACTGCCTTTGCAATACCCTATTGTTTCTGAAGAAAATAAAATGGTCCCTTACGAGACCCGTAAATCCTATGATTTTTATTGGTTAATTGATCCATTAGATGGTACCAAAGAGTTTATCAAACGCAATGGTGAATTTACCGTAAATATTGCTTTGGTTCACAACGGAAAGGTTGTATTAGGGGTCGTTTATACTCCTGCTCTTGATGAATTGTTTTGGGCTGTATTGGGCAAAGGGGCTTTCAAAGCATCTAACGGCAACACCGTATCTATTAAAGCGCCGACTTTTAGTATGCAAGACAAAGGAATTAAAGTGGTTTGTTCGCGCTCACACCTTAACGATGAAACCAAGGCTTTTATCGATCAATTGAATGCTCCTGATTTGGTCTCTAAGGGTAGCTCATTAAAGTTTTTAGAACTAGCTACAGGCAATGCGCATGTTTATCCTCGTGTTGCTCCAACAATGGAGTGGGATACTGCAGCCGCTCAAATCATCTTAGAGGAAGCCGGCGGCAAGGTTGTACAATACGGAACGGATGATCCTGTTGTTTACAACAAAGAAAATATGCTAAATCCTTATTTTGTAGCGTACGCAGATGTTCAATAAAAAAAGCTATACTCCACAGAGTATAGCTTTTTTTTAGATGCTTAATGTCTGATTATCTTATTGCTAACACGTTTGTCGCCCACTATCAACTGGCTAAAGTATACGCCCGCCGCTACTTTGTTGCCTTGTTCGTCGCGTCCGTCCCATTGCAAGGTATGTTCTCCCTTAAGGCCAGATTTTTGGACTAGATTACGCAGTAATTTACCTTGCAAATCATAGACGGCAAGCTGTATCTTTTGGTCCGAATCGGCATAGTAATGAAGCGTTGTTTGTCCGTCTGTTGGATTGGGGTAGGAAGTCAAGAATATACCCGATTCGTTAACAGCAAGCGGTACAGTAGGCGTGGGGTTTTGTGCCATTAATAGACTATCAATATTATAATTTTCGTCACCCGTTTGGTAGCTCATATATTGGAAGTAGACCAAAAACATTTCGTCCGTTGTATTCAGGCCAAAACCAACATTTTGAGGAGGATTGTTAGGGTTGTACGGGTTGTTAGTGGTATTATCATACACGCATTTTCCATACAACTGATAACCGATAGGGATTTTTTGCATTTGCTTGAATACATAAAAACCTTGCCACTCAAAATCCCATTTTGGAATATGAATTAAAGGAATTGTGTCGTAGGGCGGTATGGTGTTGACTCCATAAACGATAAAGTTTTGCCCTAAAAGGTGTGCATGTGGAAAAATACTAAATAAGCTGTAATTACTTGGAAGGGCAAAGTTAGGAGGGAACAATGCTTCTACACTATCCACTGTATTGGCATTGATGTTAAAACTCAGATTATTGATAAGAGGCTGTGCCGAAACCTGACGAACATTTGATGTTCCTTGTGGATAAAAATGTAAGTTAATGCGCGTACTATCCACTTTTCCCTGACTCCCTTCAGGGTAGTGCATTGCAAGAATTAATTCAGAACCAGCTGGCACATCAATACCCATTTTTAAGGTAGCGGTATTGGGGAATTGAGAGGGCATACTTCCGGGTGCATATCCAGCAATTAGTGGAATATTCGATGCCGTAGGGCCTCCACAACTATGACTAGAAGTGTCGGTGCCGTAGCTGCCCGTAGGGTCGATATAGGCTAATACATGATGCACAATTTCTGGGTTGCCAGGAATCACCTCAAGTGCTTGTATCGTCTCGTTTTGAAGCAAACCTGTTGGAATCGAAAAACAAACATAATCATCGTTGCCAGCTGTTGCTTTACTGATATAGGTTGGGATTCTTAAACTTAAATCAGGATTGCCAAGAACAGCATTGTTGTTGTAGCTAGGGGCTGCAGGTGTGTTAGAAGGGTTCCCTTGCGGAGTACCATTGTTTATCCAATTATTGATACTCGTTATTTCGGCAGCGGTAAGACTGCGTTCCATCGCAAATTCTGAATAATGGGTATTGGGCGACCAAGGGGGCATATCTCCATTATTTACTTCTGTTTGTATGATACTTGCCATACTCGACACCTCAGTAAAAGTCATTAAAGAAAAAGGACCAATACCGCCACTATGATGGCAGCTAGTACAATTGTCAAACATGATTGATGCAATATCGTCTGCATAGGTTTGAGCGGTGCATAGCACCGTGCTAAATGCCCAAAAACTTAGACACAAAATAAAATTCTTCATAAGTATGTGTTTACTCCTTCTATTAGTTGTATTTAAAGAAATCATAATATACAGTTTATTGGTACTAAAAACAATTTAGAAACGTTAAATGATTGGTTTAAATTTGAACAATCTACCCATAAACATACTCACGAAGGTTCGTAAAATAGTTTTAATACCATTTTTGACCTCACGAACTTCTATCTATTTAGTTGAAAATATCTATAGTTTTTAATATCTTTATCAAGAAGTTAATGCCGTGTATTGGCCCTTTCTTAGAAAATAATCCATATGAAATACTTAGCCTGTCTTATCGTCTATTGTTTTTTGTTTTCCGCCTGTCACAAAGGTCCACTTTGTCCTGCCTATAATTCGGTACACTCTGACAAAAATTATGCATACAACCCCAACAATGCAAATAGAAGTGACAAAAATAATAAAGCGGATGTGGAGGCTAAGAAAAAAGCAGAATTAAGTCCTAAACGTGCTAAAAGAGGTCGGACCTCTCTGTTTCCTAAAGGAATGATAAAGCGTTAAACCAAAAAAGCGGCTGATTATTATCAGCCGCTTTTTTAGTTTATGCATGTTCCTCTTCATCCGTTTCCATTTTCCTGTTGTGTCTCAATTCCATTATTTCTCGGCCAAGAAAGAAACCTATTGAAGTTCGGAGAACAACTATGATGGCTAAATTTAATAATTCCCATAATTCCGGCTTGACGACAGAGTGGATGATGTCAGAGATTATTAAGAAATCCAAAGAAAGGATAATGTACCCACCTAAGGTGCTTCTAAGGGCCAAGATGTCATCAAAGGTATCTCCTCCGGTAATATTATCAAATTCCATCTTGAAGAAAACAATAATACCCTTCACAAAGCCCAATACTAAAATACTGATTCCAACAATATCAGCAATATATTCTATCCATTCAAAAATAAAATAAAGGGCATTTTCTTCCCCTTCGTGCGCAATAATCTCAGGATTGTGTTGTGCTAATAGCAGGCAGGAAAAAAAACAAATAGAGATCCATAAAAGACCTATTAATAGGCGCGTGTATTTCATGATACTTGGTATTATTGGTTGAAAGATGCGGATTTATTTAAAGGTCGAATTTAGTAAAAAAATGGGATTGCCTTTAATTTTTTTTGAATAATCAATGCATTCGTTTCATTATAATGTCTTCTAAAGCTTTGTTGATGTGGCTAATGATTAAAAATTATTAGAATTAAAAATCTCAATAAGGCTTTGCTAATAAAAAAAAGTCGTACCTTTGCACCGAATTTAAGTAGTTGCAACAACCACTATTATTTTACAGAAATACAATCAATAAAAATGGCCAATAAACCATTGAGAAACATTGCCATCATTGCGCATGTTGACCACGGAAAAACGACCTTAGTAGACAAAATTCTTCACCAATGTCAGTTGTTTAGAGACAATGAAGAGACAGGAGAATTAATTCTTGACAACAACGACCAAGAACGTGAGAGAGGGATTACCATCCTTGCCAAAAACGTTTCTGTCAGTTATAAGGGAACTAAAATTAATATTATTGATACACCTGGTCACGCTGATTTTGGCGGAGAAGTAGAACGAGTACTTAATATGGCTGATGGTGTGTTATTATTGGTCGATGCGTTTGAAGGTGCTATGCCTCAAACGCGTTATGTGCTTTCTAAGGCACTACAGTTGGGCAAAAAAGTAATTGTGGTGGTCAATAAAGTTGACAAAGACAACTGCCGTCCGGACGAAGTCAATGAAGAGGTATTTGATTTGATGTTTAATTTGGATGCGAATGAAGAACAATTAGAGTTCAAAACCGTTTATGGTTCTGCCAAAATGGGATGGATGGGTCCTGATTGGAATCAGCCTACTGAAGATGTTACGCACCTATTAGATGTTGTCTTAGATGAGGTTCCTGAACCCGCTACCGTTGAAGGTACTGTACAGTTGCAGATTACGAACATTGACTATTCTAAGTACATTGGTAGAATGGCTATGGGAAGGGTTACAAGAGGAACTCTTAAAGTGAATCAACCCGTTTCTTTGGTACGCCGTGATGGGTCTGTCGACAAAACGCGTATAAAGTCATTGTATGTTTTTGATGGTTTGGGCAAAAAAGAAGCAAAAGAAGTAGCCTGTGGCGATTTATGCACGGTGTTTGGAATGGAAAAATTTGACATTGGAGATACGATTGCGGATGCTGAAGTACCCGAAGGTATGGAACCGATTGCCATTGATGAACCAACTATGAGTATGTTGTTTACCATCAACGATTCTCCATTTTTTGGTAAAGAAGGTAAATTTGTTACCTCGAGACACATTCGTGATCGTCTGTACAAAGAAACTGAAAAAAATCTAGCCCTAAAAATTGAAGAAACAGCATCTCCCGATTCTTATATGGTCTTCGGTCGTGGTGTAATGCACTTATCGGTATTGATTGAAACAATGCGACGCGAAGGCTACGAACTTCAAGTAGGAAAGCCTAGAGTCATTATCAAAGAAGTAGAGGGTAAGAAGCACGAACCGGTAGAGTTATTATCCATCGATGTACCGGAGTATTTTTCTGGAAAAGTAATCGAATTGGTGTCGCAGCGAAAAGGAGATATGAGTATCATGGAACCGAAAGGAGATTTGATGCATCTTGAATTTAATATACCTTCAAGAGGTATTATAGGTTTGCGTACGTTAATCCTAAATAGTACTGCAGGGGAAGCAAGTATGACGCACCGTTTTGTTGCTTTTGAACCTTGGAAAGGGCCAATAGATGGTCGCAATAAAGGGGCTTTTATTGCCATGGAGAATGGAGTTTCTATTCCTTATTCTATGGATAAACTGCAGGATAGAGGTAAGTTTTTTATTCCTACAGGAGTGGATGTATACGAAGGTCAAGTAATTGGCGAACATTCAAGAGATAATGATTTGGTCATTAATGTAACCAAAACTAAAAAACTCACCAATATGCGTTCTTCAGGGGCTGATGACAAAGTGAAGTTGCCGCCTCCAGTTGTTTTTTCGTTGGAACAAGCTATGGAATACATAGGAGAAGATGAATACGTCGAAGTAACGCCTATCAATATACGAATGCGCAAAATTTTGCTTAAAGAACATGATCGCAAACGTTCTAATAAAAGAGATTAATATTGGATAAAAAATGAGCCGCTTTTAAGCGGCTCTTTTTTTTGGGGGCTTGTCGACTTAAACTTGGTTGAGCTTTGATTTATTTCTTTATAATTTGTAATTTGTGTACATCAAATCAATGTATGAACAAAGAAGATTATCAAAAAATAGCTCCATCTGTCCCTCTTGACCCTGGTATTTATCAATTTATCGATAAAAACGAGTCTATATTATATATCGGCAAGGCTAAACATCTAAAAAAGAGAATTGCATCTTATTTTGGTAATCGAAAAGATATGCGCAACAAAACCCGCATAATGGTCCGCAACGCCGTACGACTAGAATATACAATTGTTGATACCGAACAAGACGCCTTATTACTCGAAGCTACCCTAATTCAAAAGCATCAACCCAAATACAATGTTGCCCTAAAATCGGGGAAGCCTTATCCGTATATCTGCATTAAAAAAGAACGATTCCCAAGGGTATTTATCACAAGAAATGCCTACAAAGACGGTTCTAAGTATTTTGGCCCCTATGTGAGTCGTCAACGAATGAATGCAATAATGGATTTAATCAATAATCTATTCCAATTAAGAACCTGCAATTACAAGCTCAGTGAAAAAAATATAAAAGCAGAAAAATTTAAACCTTGTCTTGAGTATCATATCAAAAACTGTTTAGCCCCTTGTGTTGGGTTTCAACAAGAATTAGAATACAACGAAAAAATTGCACAGGTTACGAATATTCTAAAAGGACAATTTCAGTCGGTCCGACGCTATTTAAAAACAGAAATGATGCGTTTGGCAGCGTCGATGCAATTTGAATTAGCCCAACAAATAAAGGTTCAATACGAAGCAATGACGAACTATCAGGGTAAATCAACGGTGGTAAATCCAAGTATTCGTGATGTCGATGTATTTAGTTTGCAGCAAGATGATGAAATGGCTTATTTCAATTATTTGAAAGTGGTAGATGGTGCTATCATCAATACATTTACGATGGAATTAGATAAAAATCTAAATGAAGAGGCTGTCGATTTATTGGTCTTTGCCATTGAAACATTACGCAATAAATTTCACAGTATTGCACCTGAAGTGATTGTGCCTGTATCAATTCCCGATGTTTGGGCCGATACTACGATTACGATACCTAAAATAGGGGACAAGAAAAAACTACTGGATCTTTCACAAAAGAATTTGAGTTATTATGTTTTGCAAAAGCGCAAACAAGAGGTGTCGAGAGCCAACAAACAAACGACCGCTGAACGCCTCATGGAAATCATGAAAAAAGATTTGCAGATGCAGGTTTTGCCTTTACATATTGAATGCTTTGACAACTCTAACTTGCAAGGGACGGATCCGGTTGCCGCTATGGTGTGTTTCAAACACGGTCGTCCTTCAAAGCGTGATTACCGTCACTTTCATATCAAAACAGTGGAAGGGCCCGACGATTTTGCATCGATGCGTGAAATTGTATACAGACGCTATAGTAGATTGCTCAATTCAGGGTCGACCTTGCCACAATTAATTATAATTGATGGGGGCAAAGGGCAATTGAGTGCTGCGGTAGAAAGTTTGAAAGAATTGGGTATTTTTAAACGATTAACCATTATAGGTATCGCCAAACGTTTGGAGGAAATTTATTTTCCGGAAGATCCAATTCCGTTGTTACTGAGTAAAAAGTCGCCTACATTAAAGATTATACAGCAAGCAAGAAACGAAGCACACCGTTTTGCGATCGAATTTCATCGGCTTATACGCTCCAAAAAATACGTTTCATCACAATTGACAACGATAGAGGGAGTGGGAAAGAAAACAGCTGAAAAGTTGTTACAAACCTTTGCTTCGGTAGAAAAAATTAAGCAAACGACGCAGGCAGAAATGGAGGCCTGTGTGGGCAAGTCGGCTACAAAAAAGATTAGGGAGCATTTCGAACTTTCTTATACAGAAGCAGACAAAACGTCGAAACAAAAAAGCACAAAAGCATCTAAAAAGAAGTAAATTGATCGTTAAGAAAGAAGCGCTAATTTTGAAGAAATTTTTAGATGCCTAGTATCTAACAAGATACATCTTCGGTTCAACTGTGATTTTCTTCTTAATTATTGTCTATATTTCAATGACCTTTTGACTTGTTTACCTATTAATGCAGTTTTAGTCCAAAAGTTACCGTTTTTATTAAAAAAAGTAAATGGCTTTGTTTTGTATAATTTAATTTTGCCGAATGCTTGATGATCAGCTTCTTGTTACTAAGGTGTTTCTCTAACAATTTATTTTTATGTCTTTTATTTTAATTCTTTTAGCCTTTGCTTCCGTGCCTGTGACTATTTTGGGCCTTTATAGGGTGTTTTATTATTTAAATGATTATAGCCTAGTCAAACAAAACTGGCAACTAATGGCTGCAAATTTTGGTTTCCAAACCAACATCAAAGCGTCTAGCTTATGGACGCTCTTAAAAGGGTTTCGTTTGACCGCTCATGGATCTTATGCGGGATTTGATTGCAAGATATGTTGGGAAAATATTCGCCGGCATTCGAACGGTGAACTTCGCTGCACCTTTGTGTGTACAAATCCTGCTGAGTTAGTGTTTAAATTGGATAAATCTTTCCGACACTTCGGCAACAAATCAGTCAATATCGGTACAGCTTGGTTTGACGATAACTTTAACTTTAAACTTAACCAACCGAACTATGCAAGCCGTATCCTAAACCAGGATGCCCTTGACTCTTTGAGGAACGTTTTTGCCATTCAAACGCATTGTGTTCTCGAATTAAATCCTATTGAAGAAGGCGGCACGATACTAGGCACTGTTTTAGATACTAAAACGAAAGCAAGTTTGTCGTATTTCAACAACAACTTGACGGTGCTAAAAAAGCATCAACATCAGCATGTTATTGAGTTGGTTCAAACATTAGTTATAATGGCCCAAAATATCGAAGCCGCTTAGCTTTTGATAATCAAACCATCTTTAAGGCGTATGGTGCGTTTGGTTTTGGCAGCGATATCCTCTTCGTGGGTGACTAATAATAAAGTCTTACCTTCATCATTAAACCGCTTGAATAAATCCATTACATCATAAGAAGTTTGTGTATCAAGTGCACCGGTAGGTTCGTCGGCAAGAATTATTTTAGGCTCTGAAATCAAAGCCCTAGCAATTGCTACTCGTTGCTGTTGTCCTCCCGATAGTTCGCTAGGAAGATGGTCTGCCCATTCTTTTAGGCCTACACGGTCTAGGTATTCAAGGGCCTTTTTTTGTCGTTCTTTTCGAGGGACTTGTTGGTAATACAAGGGAAGTGCTACATTTTCGGCGGCAGTTTTGAAGGTCAATAAATTAAAGGATTGAAATACAAAACCTATTAATTGGTTGCGGTATAATGCCGCTTGTTTTTGACTCAAGTTTTTGATAAGAGTGCCGCCTAAATGGTATTCTCCGATACTATAGTCGTCTAGAATTCCCATGATGTTGAGTAGGGTCGACTTGCCAGAGCCCGAAGAACCCATAATCGATACAAACTCACCACTTTCGATCAATAAGTCGATGCCTTTGAGTACCTCTAAATGGTTTTGGCCAATTTGATAAGACTTACGTATATTTTTGAGAGAAATCATTTATTGTTACTGTCTTGTGTAGGCTGCAAATATACACTTTAGTGGCACATTTTTAGTGCTGCAGGCACACAAATGAGGGTTGCTTAATGTTAAAGTTCTTAACTTTCCGCAAGGGCGATCAAGAGGGTTGCTAATTTCTTTTTCATCATATAACCCGAACAACTATAATTGTTTACAAGAATGCTAAAAGATAATAATTTGCCCGATTGCGTTCGGACATACCCCGTAAAACTACGAATGCGATTCATCGAACCACTTTTGGCGCGCATGTTATTATCTGCTGCCGAGTTTTTACAAAAATTCTTAAGTGTTCCTGTTTGGCCTGCAATAGCTAGCTGATTATAAAAATCATTGAACGCATTTTTATCTAGGTACATTTTACGCATCATCTGAGCAAAGGTTTTGGCACTAACGCCATTTCGTGCCGATAATCCACAACCGTCTTTCATAAAAAAACCGGATAAACTGAGTCCCCTTGCTTGCCAAAATTCGGATAGAGCCGCTATGCCGCCGGCGGTACTTTTGCTTCCTTTCTTTTTGGCACCAATAGTTTTTAGAAGTACTTCACAATACATGTTACGGCTTTTTTCGTTGGTATGTTTGCAAATTGCTGCCAAGCTTGGTGAACGGTAGGTGTGAAAGGTGGTACGGTTACTTGTTTTTTTAGCGCGTCTTTGTGTGGTGGCGGAGGCTGATATTTTAATTCCAGCCGCTTTGAGGGCTTGGGTTAAATCGTAAGCACAAATCAATGCGGGATCGGGTAGTGCTCCTTTAATCTTAAAGCTTCCACTACCTTTTGGAATAGTTCCTCGTATGACGGCATTGTTACCAAAAGGAGCAGCATAAACATAGGCATTGTCTCCGCTTCGACTTCCTGCTGAACGCACTCGATTATCAATATCAAAATTTGGAAGTTGTGGGACGGTGTGCGATAGCCTAGGTTTTGCACCATAGGCACTGTTTTTTTCAAAATGTATGTAATATAAGTTGTCGTGGTAATTCAAGCCACTACAGCCTGCACCATAATGATTCCCTATATCTCCCCACTGCCAAGTTTCTATGAGTATTTGGTCGTCAAAATAGCTGTCATCACCCACAACCTGCCCATTAATTTTGTGGATGCCTAGTTTTTGTACGGCCTCTACAAATTCCTTTTGTAGGTCGATTCTATTTTTTACCCCTTCCATAATAGGTGAAGCTAAACTTGGGTCTCCTGTACCCCGAATAAAAATATCGCCATCTAAGACACCATCATTTAGGGTGCCACTGTATTCGAGGTAGGTTTCAAAACGAAGGTTTTTGCCTAAAAGAGCTGTTGCCGTACCGGTGGTAATTACTTTCATAGAAGAGGCAGGAATGAGGGATTTATTTGCTTGGTGCTCTATGAAAATACTGTTGTCTTGTACATCAATAGCACAAAAACCGACAGAAGCGTGCTGAAGTTCGCTGTCTTGGATAAGATTGTTTAAGGCTTGCTTGATTTTTGTCTGAGTGTAGGAAACGTAGGGAACCGTAAGGCAAAAAATTAATAGGAATTTGAGCATAGTTTCAAAGGTGGTATCGTCAGAAAATTAATTTTGTAATAGCTTGAATTTAAGGTACATTTTTAAGTTTAAAATCTTCAGAAGAATCGAAAAATAATTAGCTTTTAGATTTGTTAAAAACATGAAATTAATCTTGGAAGATTGCAACTTTATATGTACTTTCGTTGTTATGAACATTAGTTAATATATTTTGACCATTAAAAAAAAATTAAAAATGGCTTTTGAATTTACAGATAGCAATTTCGAAGAAAAAGTTTTAAAATCTGATCAGATTGCAGTTGTCGACTTTTGGGCACAATGGTGTGGCCCTTGTCGTGCAATTGCTCCAATTATAGAAGAATTATCAACAGAATACGAAGGTTCTGTACTCATAGGAAAGGTAGATGTTGATGCCAACAAAGAACTCCCGATGCAATATAGTATTCGTTCAATCCCAACGATTCTCATCCTTAAGGGAGGAGAGGTTCTTGAAAAGCATGTAGGGTCTATAACCAAGCAAGCACTTCAATCAAAAATTGACAGTCACTTGTCTTAATCTTTTCTTCGGTCAACCACCGTGCCAAAAGCGATATAAACCATTCAAGTTTATATCGCTTTTTTTTATTAAATTAAAATGGTATGTTTTTGGTATAGGTTAAATTTTATTCTTTTAAGTTGCAAGACATCATTATGAAAATCCTCTTTTTTTTATTCTTTTTACTCGTTTTGACCCTGAATATAAGCGCACAAAATCAGCAGCCTTTAACAGAGGCTAATTTTGAAAAAAAACGCCTTGAGATTGCAGGGCAGTCTTTTGATAGTGAACGGATCAAACAAGCTAAATCATTTTCTGACGCACAGTATTTGCACACGCATCAAATTGACGCTATTATGCAATCAATGCGTTTTGAATCCAATCGGTTGGATTATGCTAAATATGCTTATACAACGGTTATAGATGCCCATAATTATCCGCAATTGTTGCATCATTTCAATATGAAATCCTATCAATCGGCTTTTCATTCTTTTTTGTCAAACCGCCAAGTCGCAAACAAGCCTTCTACTGAATCCAAAGAGGAGGGTACCCTCAATAATACAGCAATTGAATCAACTCCCAAGAATACGCCCCAAAAAATGCAAGATCAAGCATTTAATGCTGCACGCCAAGCGATCGAGGATGAATCATACGAAAGTCGTCGACTTAAACGAATGAAACAACTTTCTGATGCGAATTATATGCTATGTGGTCAGTTGAGTGAATTGATGCAGCTGCTTTCGTTTGAAAGTTCAAAGCTTGAATTTGCCATCTATGCCTTCCCTAAATCCTTCGATCCTTCCAACTACCAAGTACTTAAAGATCAACTGAAACGGAAAGGAAGTCAAACGGCCCTACAAGATTTTATCGCAAAGCAGGACATTACTGATTATAGTATAGATACCCTAGTGCAGACTCCTTCAAAGAAGCCAATTGACGAACCTATGGTAAAGGCTGTTTCCGAAGAAGATTTTAATCAAATATACTATTTGGTACAACAACAAAACTCTGATGCAAAAAAGCTAGAAAAAGCCAAGCTTTTAACCGACCGTACTTTAGTAAGTACAGAACAAGTAGGACAACTCGTTCAACTTTTCGTATTCGAAAATAGCCGAACTACCTATATAGAATATGCTTTTTATCGAACAACGAATCCCGCCGAATTTGGTCAGTTAAAGGCGTTTTTGGAAACGGAAAGTCAGGTACTTATCGATCAATTATTGTTACAGACTGGAGGTGAAAACACAGGCAATACACCTCATAGTCTAGCCCTGTCCGATGAAGATTTTGAGGCACTAGTCAAAAAAATAAATGGATTGGTTTTAGAGAGCCATAAATTGGAACGAGCCCAAACAACTGTAGACCGTTCTCCTCTAATGGCAAGTCAAATTGCACAAATAAATGAATTGTTTAGCTTGGAAGAAACCAAGCTGTCTTTTGCACAATATGCCTACATTCATGTTGTGGACCCTCAGAACTACAGTGTCGTGCGCAACTCTTTATACAAAAACAATTCTCGGTTCGCCTTGGACCGCTATATCAAAGATCAAAAATAAAGGATACAATATCTAAGTTCTAATTATATGCAAAAAGAATGTGGCCCACATAGGTCTCATTCTTTTTTTTGTCGTCGGACGAGTAGGTATAAATAACCTACGAATAGAATTTTAAAACAGCTTCTGAGGTTTGTATAGCGCTGTGTAAAGCCTTAGATTAGAAGTTCTTTAAATGTTAATTTTCTTCTTTTAATTTTCGTAATCATTTGATTATCAATAAATATGTATTGTTGTCTTTGTTTTTGTTTCGACTTTGGCACGCTTTTTTAAAGTATAAAGATAACGAGCAATTTAAAACACACAAAATATACAGATTATGAATTTATTTACACTTTTATCAGCGATTTCTTTGACCAGCTGCTTTTTGTTATTTCAAGATAATATACAAGCACAAGGCCAACAAAACGGAAGTATGCAACAAGGACAAAGTATGTTGCAGCTAAACCCTAATGTTCAAGCAAATCCATCTAATCAAAACAGTAATTTGAGAGGAGGAAGTAGACATGGAAACGGTCATGGTCATGGTCATGGTCATGGAAACGGTCATGGACATGGAAACGGACACGGTTATGGGCAAGGGGCTTGGAATAACAGTTGTCAAGTAGGCCAAATAGTAGTTCATCACGGGCAGCATAATTATGGACATTATACCTGTCACAACTACGGATGGCGTCCTGTGTGTACGGCCAATTTTAATTCAGGCTGTCATTCTATCCGAAATTATGTCTTTGATAATGAGCGTCTGAGGGCTGCTAAACGTTTTGCCCAATACAATTATCTAACCGTGCAGCAAATTTGTCAAATAATGCATCTCTTTACTTTTGAAAGTACTAAGTTAAAGTTTGCTAAATTTGCATTTGGAAGAACCTGTGACATTCAAAATTATTATCAGGT
>CAJQQM010000211.1 GCA_905480485.1 uncultured Aureispira sp. | reverse complement strand
TATTAAATTGGGAATAAACCACAAGGCAGCTACAGAAACCGAATTAGCAGGGTTAAGCCAGCTAGTTTCGTGGTTGCAATACACCGAAATAGACCACAGCAGTAAAACCAATATTGAACATAGAATCATAAATGGAATCCTGCCAAAGTTGAAAAAAGCCAAAATTCGGATAAAAAAATTGCTGGGCTTTTTGGCCAAGGCTTTTTGTCCTCCTAAAAGACTTGGGTCGATATCCGCATCTACGTCTACATCCACATCTACATCTACGTCTATATCCACATCTACATCCACATCTACATCTATATCCACGTCTATATCTACATCAGCATCCAAATCTAAGTCTAAGTCAATTGCATCCATGCCAATTGCACCAATTATCACGGTCAGCCAATAAAAGGTAATTAGCATCAATAGAATTGTTAATAACAAATTAGAAGGTGCCGTGGCAGCTGTGAATAGTTCACCCATTTCAGGAGGTTTTGTAAAATAAAAAAAGATTGTCATTAAAATACAACCCAATATAGTAGAATTGTTTTTAAGCTAATTATAAAATTTAAATAATTATTGTATTGACTTAATATAAAACTAAAGCTATTATTTATAATAGTTATACTTTTAGGTATATAGTCTTAACCTCAATTTTAACAAAGTAGTTCCTTGTTCTTCACATTTTCTTAAAATATCAAAGTCTTTGCTATTTTTGTGATTCAAATTCAAAATCAATCAATGAATAATTTTAAAGTACAATTGAAGCAAACTGTGGCATGGGGTGACATGGATGCTTTTGGCCATGTAAATAATACGGTATATCTTAAATATTTTGAATCAGCACGTGTTCGATATTTTGATACTATTCCACAATTAGCGGGATTTAAAGGGGCTGCAATTCCGGTATTAGCCAATATTACCTGCAATTTTAAAAAGCCTGTTGTGTACCCCGATTGCCTTGACTTAAAAGTAAGAGTTAGTAAGTTGGGGCATGCTTCATTGCAAATGGAATGTGAAATGTGGAGTCCTAAAGTAGGCTTGGCGGCTGTTGCATCTTGCACAATTGTACTTGTCGATGTAGCGAAAGGGCATTCGGTCCGTATGCCAATAGAATGGCGAGAAGCAATAGAGGCTGTTGAAGAAAGAAAATTTTAGAAATCAGACCAATAAAAGTATGAAAGGGGAGTCGCAGTACGATGTATTAATCGTGGGGTTTTCGATGCTTGGGAATATAGCTGCTTTGTTGTTGGCAGAATACGGCTTGCGGGTGGTTGTGGTAGAAAAACGACAACTTTCTGATTTACTTGTATCCAAAACTGCACGCATTGATGATGAAGTAATGCTGATGATGCAACAATTGGGTTTGAAAGAAGCCCTCAATCATCTTGTCTATCCACTCAAAGGAATACAAATTGCCGATAAAGATGAGCGTTTGTTGCTAGAGTTTAATCACCCCACTAAATCTTCTTTTGCTCCTTTATATGGATTTTATCAACCTAATGTACAACGATTGTTGCAACAAAAAGCTTTAGTAAATCCACTCATCAAATTGGTGCTTGGGACAGAAGTAGAAGCTTTTGAACAAGATTCAAACGACGACCTTCAAGTTTTTGTTCGACCTGTTGAACAAAATAATTTTTTGAATTTTAAAGCCTCCTATTTGTTAGTATGTAATGGTCAATTTAGCAATATTGCAGACTATATCGATATAGCGGTCGAGGATTTCAAGTATAATTCGTCCGTTTTGTGCGTCGATACCCGTTCGGAACATCCTTTGACTGCCAATAGTTATGCTCAAACAGTCTACAACGCTCAATATCCTGTTACTCGATTTCTTCAAAACAAACATCAATTAAGATTTGAGTTTCAATTAGACAAAAGTACTTTAGAAACAGCAGGAACGCCCGAACAAGTACGTAAGATGTTGGATGCTAGTACCGACGGACTACTGCAAGTTGAGTCTGCTTTTGTCTATAATTTTAGGGTAAGAATGCTAAGCGATTGGTGGCTTGACCGGGTATTAATTGCCGGAGACGCCGCCCATGTGATGCCGCCTTTTTTGGGAATGGGATTGTCGGCCGGTATTAAAGATATTTATAACTTGGCCTGGAAACTAAATTTGGTGTGTAGGCACAACGCTTCAGCTTCTTTACTATCTACATATCAACAAGAACGCTCAAGTAATGTACGCAAATTAATACAGCTCAATTTATGGATCAAACGTTTGTTTAAATCCTCTAAAATGCGATGGATTAAGGGCTTAGTGCCAGTATTGCCCAAGCGATTCAAACAACGAAAGCTTACCATTACGAATCGTATCACAAAAGGTATTGTTTTTCCGCCCAATCAGGCGAAAGAAACTGTAATAGCCGTTCCGATTATGGATGAAAAAGGGCATAAAACTACTCTAAATCAAGTTTTGGGGACGTATTTTGGCCTGCTAGCCTTAGATGAAAATCCTGTGGATGCATTATTGCCCGATTCGATAGAAACGATGGCCTATAGCCAAACACGTTTTTTTCAATTGACTTCCAAAACAAAACGCTTTCAGAAAGATGCGCGCTATAGTTCAAATATATATGATTCAAGCGGGGCCTTAAAGAGCTATATGAAAAAGAATAAGGCACGCTATATTATAGTTAGGCCCGATCGTGTCGTCTATGCATTTTGCAAAAACAAAACGGTACTCAACGAGGCTATCCGTGCGCTTGATTGTAGTTTGAGCCTTCAAAAGAATTCGAATCCTTTGAATATATAAGGAATATTTTTAATAAATGACTAACTTTGGCTGAATGGAAAATCAAGTAGCAAAAATATATTTAAAACGTAAAAAAGACAACTTCGTAAGACGGTTTCACCCCTGGATTTTTTCGGGCGCTATTCAGCGAATCGATGGGGAGGTAGAGGATGGTGTTGTGGTGGAAGTATACAGTCATCAGGACGAATTTTTGGCCATTGGTCATTACCACGAGGGGAGTATTGCGGTCAAAATAATTAGTTTTGA
>CAJQQM010000210.1 GCA_905480485.1 uncultured Aureispira sp. | reverse complement strand
CTGTATAGGGCACGCATACAGGTGTCAGCAATAAGTTCCAATGCTGGCAACATCGCTCGTCTTTCTTGTTTTTTGTCATTTAAATGAATAGACCATAATGTTTCCAACTCAGCATTAATATATTGAAAAACATGCTTTTTTTGCATCGGGTCATCGCCTCCTAGTACAAACTGATTACGAATAGCTTCAAGTTGAGGATTATCTTGTTTGTTTGGATGAAGCTGTGCATGAACAAACGCTTCAAAACCCAGTTTTTGAATTTGATGCAGCATCCTATCATTTTTACCATAACATATTCTATTTAGGATTTTGGAATGCATACATGATGGTTTTGATTGGGATCATTAAATTAGTGGAGCCTGGACAAGGTTTAAGCTTCAAAACAAATGCCAAAGTCGTTGGTGTAACTATACAAAAAAGAGGCTGCCTGATTTAATCAGGCAGCCTCTTACAGTAATTTATGCTATGTAGTTAGGGCAGCATTACTGCATCAATTACATGTACAACACCATTTGTTCCTTGAACATCGGTAGCTGTAATATTGATAGATTGTCCACTAGATGTAGTTAATTTAGCACCCATCGAAAGATCAACAGTAGTTGTTCCGTTGCTCAACATAGTTACTGATTGACCATCAGTCAACTCATCAGACTGAACGTTAGCACCGTTTACAACATGGTAAGAAAGTACTGCGTCAAGCGTAGCGATTGGAATATCAGCTAATCCATTCCAAGTAGAATCAGAATCTAACAATGCTTGAAAAGCATCATTTGTCGGAGCAAAAACAGTAAAAGGACCCGTTCCGGATAATACAGCAACAAAGTCAGTAGTATGTCTAGAATCAGTTAAGGCAGCCACTAAAGTCGTAAAGCTAGCACCGTTTGTAGCGTGCGTAACAACATTTGCAGGCAACATAACAGCATCAATAGTATGAATAGTACCGTTAGAGGCATCAATGTCAACCGTTACAGGAGATGCAGAACCGTTAAAACGAACTGCAGGATCAACATCGATTTGCAAAGACATCGCCTCACTATTTGCTCCCATGCTGAGGGTATTGACATAAGAAGCTGTCAAATCAGTAGATAAAACAGAACCTGCAATTACATGATGCTTCAAAACAGCATCAAGCGTAGCGATTGGAATATCAGCAATTGAATTCCAAGATGCATCAGAATCTAAAAGTGCTTGGAAAGCAGTATTCGTTGGAGCAAAAACAGTATAGTCAGTTGTACCTGACAACAAGGCAACAAAATCTGTTGTGTGTCTGCTATCGGTTAAGGCAGCAACTAAACTACTTAAGTCACTTGTTTCCTGAGCTAATTCAACTATGTTTTTAGGATCTTCGGTAACAGGAGTTTCAGTTTCGTCACATGAAGTAAAAAACAACGCTGAAAAACTTAGCAATAGGGCAAAAAATTTAAAATTAGTGGATAACATAATATAATAGTTTGTATAAATTTAGAAGCTTACTTTTAGTTATAGTCTTGTTTCAGCATATTTAGACTTCTCCGAATTAATTCACAAGTCTCTAACAAATACACCGAAGTTTTGTTTAATCTTTTGTTAAGTTTATTAAACATAATCTAAATTTTAGCGTAACTTAAGCTGTTATTCGTTACTCTTATTATGGTCTAATTTTGATGGTTATTTGGCCTGTAGGCGTTATAAAGAGGTTTTTTAGTTTCTTTTTTTTTATAAAATAATACCATAAATATTTTTTATCTAATTAAATAATAAATACATGAAAGTTTGGGCTACTTCTGATTTGCACATCGATTATGACGAAAACAAAAAATGGTTTTACCAACTTTCGCCGATTCAGTATCTAGATGATTTTTTAATTATAGCAGGAGATATAAGCGATGATTTGCTCGAAACTGAATCCTTATTCCAACAATTAAGTACAAAATTCAAAAAGGTATTTTTTCTGCCAGGCAACCACGACCTTTGGATACACCAATCGGATGCGTTGGATTCTTTTGAAAAATTTAGAAAGGTGCTTGATTTGGCCAGCAAGTGTGGGATTGAAACGGAGGTCTTCGACAACCCTGAAGTACGTATAATTCCATTATATAGTTGGTACGATTTTTCTTTTGGTCATCCTAGCAAACTGATAGCAAGGGCTTGGAAAGATTTTAGGAAATGTGATTGGGGTAGTTGGGGGTTAGAGGCCGTCACTACATTTTTTCATCAGTATAATCAACCTTTGTTGCCAGCCTCTAAGGTGCCAACCATCAGTTTTTCGCACTTTTTACCCTTCACATCTATGTTTCCGTCAGATATACCCGATTTTGTGAGGGCTTTGTTTCCTGTTTTTGGCAGCAAATCACTGTGGCAACAAATCAAAGAGATTAAACCCGATATACATATATATGGGCATAGTCATCTGAATCGATCTTTCCAAAAGGAAGGGATTTGTTTCCTTAACAATGCATATGGCTATCCAAAAGAAAAGCACATCTGCCGTAAACGCTTAATCTGTATTTTTGAAGCAGGGAGTGTACACAAGGATATCCCTCAATGGCCACAAAATAGACCTGAAAAAAATTAGTGGACAATACCTATAGCCGCCAAATCATTCCAAAAGTCTGGATAAGATTTGCTAACTACTTGTTTGTCGTCAAACACCAATTCTTCCAGAATTAGGCACAATGGAGCGAAAGACATCGCCATTCGGTGGTCGTTATAGGTGTCTATTTGTACTTTTTGGCATCTATTATCTATCCCTTTGGTAATTATCAGGCTGTTAGAACTAATAACAACATGACATCCTAGTTTGGTTAATTCAGTGTACAAAGCAGCAATTCTGTCTGTTTCTTTGATACTTAGAGTATCTAAACCCGTCAATTCTGCCTCTATATTCATCGCTGCACACAATACAGCAAATGTTTGAGCCAAATCTGGACAATCGCTAAAGTCGTGATAAAACTTATCAACAACCGAACCCTTCTTTTCGATGAAAATCCCTTGCTCGTTGTAAGTCGTTTCAATACCAAATTTTGTCATGAGTTCAGCAACAACTGCATCACCTTGTACAGAATCTCGGTACAAACCGTTCAGCTGTAAACCGGATTCTTGCGATAAAGCGGCAAAGCTGTAAAAGTAGGAGGCTGCCGACCAATCGGCTTCTACTTTACAATCAATAGCGGTGTAGTTTTGAGGCGGTACTTTTATCATATTTTTGTTCCAAACAGACAAAATACCAAAACGGTCCATCAAATTAAGGGTCATTTGTATGTAGGGCCTCGAAATTATTTTACCCTCTAAAATTAGTTCTATACCATTAGGCATCAAAGGGCCTATTAATAACAATGCAGAAATGAACTGACTACTTACATGTGCCCCTATGTGTACGCGGCAGCCCCATGAGGCTGCATCGTGTTCCTTGAGGTTGAGCGGGGGGAATCCGGCACTCCCTGCATAAACTACATTGGCCCCTAATTCATTTAGTGCATCGACCAAGACACCGATAGGGCGTTCACACATGCGTTTACTCCCAATCAAAAACTGATTCTTGCCTCTTAGCGCGAGCATAGCTGTCAAAAAACGGTAACTCGTTCCCGCATCGCCTGCATCCAATAGAGGGTCTTCAATTTTGGTTAGTAAAGTTTGAAGTATAACCGTATCTTTTGCATTGGACAAATCCTTAATCTGGAAAGATTGTTCACAAAGAGACTGAATGATTAAAAGGCGGTTACTAATACTTTTGGAACCATTTAGTGTAATTGAACCTTGCAGGTGCATAGGGCTTTGGTGGTTTGGTGCTTGCAAACTGATTGATGACATTTGGGTGCTGTTGTGACTAAAAAGCCGATATTATGAATATAATTTATCTCTAAACGCTACCGTTTGATTAATATGGGAATACAATTCGTTGGCCTCTTGAAACGACAAGGTTTGTTGGCCATCAGAAAAAGCCTTTTCAGGTTCTTGATGCACTTCTACAATCAACCCATCCGCACCTGCCAATACTGCAGCTAAGGCCATACGTTCAACATGTTTTCGAATACCGATACCATGTGAAGGGTCAACTATAACGGGCAAATGTGATTTGTCTTTGAGTATAGGCACCGCGTTCAAGTCAAGGGTGTTACGGTAGCTACCTTCAAAAGAACGAATACCCCGTTCACAAAGCAAAATCTTTTCATTTCCACTCGAGAATACATACTCAGCAGCTTGCAGTAATTCATTAATAGTGCCCGAAATGCCTCTTTTAAGCATTACCGGTTTGTCTACCGCTCCAAGGGCATCCAATAAATTGAAATTTTGTGCATTCCTAGCGCCTACCTGAAAGATATCAACATACTCATACATCGGCTCAATTTGGTCCATCTGCATCACTTCAGTGATGATTTTGATCCCTTCGCTTTTACAAGCTTTATAAAAAGATTTAAGCCCGTCAATACCCAAACCTCTGAACGAATATGGAGAGCTTCTAGGCTTGTATACACCTCCTCTCATAACCTTAACATTATTTTTGACTAAATGTTGAACCGTTTCAAAAATTTGTTTTTCTCCCTCAATAGAACAAGGGCCAGCCATAATTTGAAATTGACCACGACCAATTTTAATGCCTTCGCCCAAATCTATTTGACTAGCTTGAACTTTCCATTTAGAAGAGACTAATTTATAATCGTCGCTTACTCGATGCAAATCTTTGACGCCTTGCAAAGAACCAATACTTCTAATGTCAAAAGACGCATTACCAATGGCAACTAAATAGTTTTGAACCTGAGTTTGAACGGCTGTGTATTGATAACCAATTTTTTCCAACTGTTGTATAAGTGCTTGGTAATGATCGGTTCGAATATTTTTTTCTAATTGAATAATCATAGCTTATTAATATTATTGTAGTACGTAAGACCCTTTTATAGATCCTATAAATGATTGAATAGAGGATGAACTAATACCTTTTGATTGAACATGTCGAATAAAAGCACTTCCGATAATAGCCCCTGAAGCATATTTACAAGTTTCTTTAAAATGATCATGTCGAGATACTCCAAAACCAATCAAACAGGGCGTTTGAAGCTGCATGTTTTTAATTCTTTTGAAATATTGAATGGTAGCATCGGTAAATAATTGATCACTTCCGGTGGTATTAGCCGTAGAAACTACATAAATAAATGCTTCACTAAGCGTATCAATAGCCCTAATACGAGCTTCAGAGGTAGAAGGAGTAATCAAAAAAATTGGTTTGATTTGATATTTGTTAAATAAAACCGCGTAGTCGCTTTGATAAATACTCAAGGGCATATCGGGCAAAATTAAACCATCAATTTGAAGGTTTGCACAGTGCTTCAAAAATGCTTCCAGGCCATATTGTAACACAGGATTTAAGTAGCCCATCAGAACAATCGGGAGCTGTGTTTCTGAACGAATATCTTGGAGCTGTTCAAACAATACAGTGATAGACATCCCATTTTCTAGTGCTACAGCACTACTTTTCTGCAAGGTTGGTCCGTCGGCTAAAGGATCGGAATAAGGCATTCCAATTTCTACTATATCTGCCCCGGCTACTTCTAAGTTGTGCAAGAGTTCTTTGGTTGAATCCAAATTTGGATATCCTGCAGTAAAGTATACATTTAAGATGTTCTCTGACTTCTTATCAAATAAATGTTGGAATCTATTTTGCATCGCTTTTGTGTTTTTGATTGATAAATTGATCGGCGTATTTAAGATAGGTCTGTAAGTCTTTGTCGCCTCTTCCCGATAAATTAACGACGACCACTTCATTTTTATGGAATCTGATTTTTTCAAGGGCTGCAAATGCATGCGCTGTTTCAAGCGCAGGGATGATACCTTCTACTTGACTCAGGTGATAGGCAGCCTGTAGGGCTTCTTGGTCGGTAATTGCTATAGCCTTCGCTCTTTTAGTTGTCAAAAGGTGCGCGTGCATAGGGCCTATACCAGGATAATCAAGGCCTGCAGAAATAGAATGAGGCTCAACTATTTGTCCGTCAGCCGTTTGCATCAATAAAGTTTTGCTTGCATGGATAATTCCCTCGGTCCCCAAAACACTAGTAGCAGCAGATTTGCCGGAGTACAGGCCGGCCCCTGCTGCTTCGACGGCAATTAGGTCCACCTTCGTTTGGTCTATATAGTGGTAAAATGCTCCTGCTGCATTCGAGCCTCCTCCGACACAGGCTATTATTTTGTCTGGATAATCTCGACCCGTCTGCTCCATTAGTTGCAGCTGTATTTCCTCGCTAATTACCGATTGGAAACGAGCCACCATATCGGGGTAAGGATGTGGTCCTACAACAGACCCTATTATATAGTGTGTATTGGTTGGATGGCTAATCCAATCTCTAATGGCTTCATTTGTGGCATCTTTCAAGGTCTTACTACCACTGTGCACGGCGATTACTTTAGCCCCTAGCATTTTCATGCGCCCAACATTTGGAGCTTGTCGTTGAATATCATGTGCCCCCATATAAACAATGCACTCCATACCCATTAAGGCACAAACGGTCGCGGTAGCAACACCATGTTGTCCGGCTCCTGTTTCGGCAATAATTCTACTTTTTTTGAGCGACTTAGCTAAAAGTATTTGTCCGATGGTATTGTTTATTTTATGCGCTCCTGTATGGCAAAGGTCTTCTCTTTTAAGGTAGATTTGTGCCTTATATTGCTGACTTAAACGCTTGGCAAAATAAAGTGGGCTTGGCCGTCCTACATAATCTTTGAGAAGTAGGCGAAATGATTGTTGGAATTGCTCGGACTTTATTATATCAGTATACTTATTTTTTAATTCTTCTATATTGGGATAAAGCATTTCGGGGATATATGCACCGCCAAAATTGCCATAAAAACCGTCTTCATTTATTTGATATTGTTGCATCGCTAATGGTACTTTAAGGTGGATAATTTTTGGGTTAGGAGCTTAACAAGCTCAATGTTTTTCATGCCAGGATCAATTTCAAACTTGCTGTTAATATCGATAGCATATAATCCCGGTAAGTGCATGTTTTTGAGTTTCTCTATACTTTCTAAATCGATACCCCCACTCAAAAAATAGGGTGTATCTAACCGGTAGTTTTTTAAGATTTGCCAATTAAACTGTATACCGTTGCCACCATAGTGCTTGCCTTTGGCATCAAAAAGAAAATAGCTGCACACCGATTCATAAGCCTTGATCAATTCAAAGTCAAAAAAATTATCGACCTGAAAAGCTTTAACAATCGCAACCCCTTTTTGGCTTAGTTGTGCACAAAATTCTGACGATTCACTTCCGTGAAGCTGCACATATCGCAATTGATGTTCGACTACTTTTGTCAATATTTCTTCTTGAGAACTATTGACAAAAACACCGATTTTTTGAGCCTTAATTGGGCTTTTATGATCACTTGAGTAGTTGGTGAAGCGCGGGGATTTATTGTAAAATATAAACCCCATAAAGTCGATTCCTAGTGCATCGATCGATTTTATATTGCTAGGGTCCCGCATACCACAGACTTTAATTTTCATAGGCATACAAAGGTTTTTGTTGTTGTTTGATGGATTTGATAAATTTTGAACAAGCGTCTTGAGGTCGGGCATGCCGCATAAAGTGTTCCCCCATCAAAAAACCTTTAAATCCGTGTTGTCGTAAACTTAGAACCGTTTCAGGATGTCGAATTCCCGATTCAGAAATCTTTAGAAAGGATTCGGGAATCAAGGCACCAATTTCAATAGACCTTTTAATCGACACTTCAAAACTTTTTAAATCGCGATTATTTACCCCCACAATATCTACCTGCTCGCATAATTTTTCAAGCTGAAGGGCATCGTGCAATTCCATTAAAACTTCAAGGCCCAGGCTTTTGGCTGTGGTAGCTAGATTTTTTAATTGTGTTTTTGTAAGACATTCTGCAATCAACAAAATTACATCCGCCCCTGCGGCCTTTGCTTCAATTAGCTGGTATTCGTCTACAATAAAATTCTTATACAAAATTGGAGCATAATTAAACTTTCTAGCTTCTGTCAAGTCTTGGTTACTACCGTCAAAAAAATGAGCATCGGTAAGGACCGATAAAGCCGATGCCCCTGCTTGCATATAGCCTATCGAAACCGTTTCAACCGCTGCGTGTTTATTAATAGTTCCTTTAGAGGGAGATGCTCGTTTGAATTCGGCAATGATACCCGAGGCATTTTTGCGCAATAAAAAACCTTTCATAGATACGGCTGCTGTTTCAAAATAGATACTTTGCTCCAATAGTTTTGTGGGATAAAAATTTTTGTTTTTTTCTACTTCCTGGTATTTATATGCGATTATTTTTTCAAGAAAATTGTTCATTTTAAATAGTTTCTACTAGTGATATATAATTTTTATAGGCTTTTTTGCTTAATAGCGCGGTTTCGGCTTCGTCTATACAGTCCTCTAAACTTCGGGTCGGCCTAAAACGTTGAATCGCTATCCCTGCATTGCTGCAAACAACGTCGTTTTGGGCTTTGTTGCCCTTGGCACTCAAAATGTGCATAAAAATTGCTGCTGATTCTTTGATGCTACTTCCTCCATGTAGGTCTATTGACTTGTTTACATTTTTACCCAGTTGCTGTGGGCTCAAAACTTGCTCGCGTTGTGGCGTCACGAGTTTAAATTCGCCGGTCAAGGAAACTTCATCGTAGCCATCAAGACTGTGCACAATTGCGTAGTTGCGATTGGTTTGTTGCAAAACATATTGGTACAATCTAAGTATGTGTAAATCGGCAACTCCAACGACTTGCTTTTGGGGTTTGCCGGATTTACCATTGGTCCTAAAAGATTGAAAAAAGTGCGCAAACCTAACTGATTACGAACCGGTCCGACTGCTTTCATGACAGGATGAAATAAAGGGGCATGCAAAAAACACAAATGGTGCTTGTCTAGTTGCTTTTCCAAAACCGAATTTTGATTGCTAAAGGTGTAGCCGGTTTTCTCTAAAACATTCGAAGAACCGCAAACAGATGATACACCATAATTGCCATGTTTTGCTACCTTGTAGCCTGCCCCTGCCACTACTACAGCTGCCAAGGTAGATATATTAAAGGTATCTTTGCCGTCGCCACCCGTGCCGCACATATCGACACAGTCATGCTGATCTAATGATATAGGCCTGCACAATTCTAACAAAGCATCTCTAAATCCTTCTAATTCTTGTCGGGCAATTGGACGCATCCTAAAGACGGTCAGAAACGAAGCTAATTGAGCGATGTTTACCTGTTGTGTTGTTATCATCATCAAACTACTTTTAGCTTCTTCATAGCTTAAGTAATGTTGTTGAAATAATTTTTGAAGTAATGCTTTCATAGGCTATATTTAAACAAGTGCTACCTTGCTGCAGGCTGTTGTTACAAAGTTTTTTAATAGTTCTAATCCTTGAGGGGTTAAAATTGATTCTGGGTGAAATTGCATCCCGAAGACAGGAAATTCTTTGTGCCGAAGGGCCATAATGTAACCTTGTTCGTCAACGGCAGTTATTGTCAGACAATCCGGAAATCCTTGTTTATCAACTACCCAAGAATGGTAACGACCTACTGTCATCCGTTCGTCTTGTCCTTTAAACACTCCCTCCGGTCTCAAAACACGAATGGCTGTTGCCAAACCATGGTATACCTGTTTTAAATTACTTAAAGAAGCTCCGTATACCTGGGCAATAGCCTGGTGTCCGAGACAAATGCCCAACATGGGGATTTTGTTACCGTATTTTTGAATTAGCTCAAGCAATATTCCTGCATCCTTGGGCAGTCCTGGCCCTGGGGACAAAATAATTAGATCATAATTGGCTACTGCATCAAGTTCAATCGCGTCATTTCGATATATATCGATCGTACCAAGGTTTAATTCCTTGAGTTGTTGCACCAGGTTGTAGGTAAAAGAATCATAATTATCGATCACTAGTATTTTCATTAGCTGTATTTTTTAATTTATAGTTTTGTAGCTATTTCGAGTGCCTTCTGTAAGGCCGCTAATTTGTTATTAACCTCTTTAAGTTCTTTTTCTTCATCCGAATCTATTACAATACCGGCGCCTGCCTGAAAATAAAGACACTGATTTATGCTCATAAAAGAACGGATAATTATGGCTTGATTGAGCTGCCCTTTCGGGTTAAAAAAACCAATTGAGCCACCATAAAATCCACGGTTTTGATTCTCATAGCGCTGAATCAGTTCTAAAGCTCTAAATTTTGGAGCCCCCGAAAGTGTACCGGCCGGGAAGGTGTCGCCAAAAACCTGGAAAATTGAGCAGTCGTCTTGAATATCTCCCTCTACTTTAGATACTAAGTGCATCACATGACTGTAATAGTGTACTTCTTTGTAGGCCGCAACAGCAACGTTGCTTGTGTGTCGGTTCAAATCGTTGCGTGCCAAGTCAACTAGCATGACATGTTCGGCATTTTCCTTAGGGTCTTCTAGCAATTGTTGCGCCCTCTGTTTATCAATTGAAGCATTGCCACTTCGTTTGTACGTGCCGGCAATAGGCATCAACGAAGCTTTATTGTCTTTTATCATGAGTTGCGCTTCAGGAGAGGAACCAAAAATTTTATAGCTACCATAATCAAAATAGTAGAGGTAGGGTGATGGATTGACAGACCGAAGGCTTCTGTATACATTAAAGTCGTCACCTTTGTATTTTTGTTGAAATTGTCTAGAAAAAACGACTTGAAAAACATCTCCTAAAGCACAATGTTTTTTTCCTGCACGGACAAGATCTTTAAAAGCTTGATCATTGATATTGCTCGTTTGAGAACCCTCGGTTTGAAAAGAATAAGTTGTGATGGCTCCTTTTTTAAAATACCCTTCTAATTTATCCAAGGTGCAAGGCGCGCCCTCCGCTATATTTTCGAGCAGGAACAGTTCATTATTATAGTGATTGATAACAATGAGATATTGATATAAGGCATAGCGAAGGTCGGGGGTATCGTGTTGTTTTTTGTTGTGGTCTATAGCTATTTGCTCAAAATATTGTACCGCATCAAAATTAGTATGTCCGAACAAGCCGTTAAATTGTTGAAATTCGTCCGCCCCGCTAAACTCAAATTGATCGCAAAATTTTTTTAATAAGCTCGATACATTTGTACGGGGTGGGATAGCTTCAGACCTGCGGCCTTTAGGCGTTTGGTATTGTATCAGATGATCTTTTATACTAATTTCTGCAATTGGTTTAGCACAAATAAAAGAAAAACTATTTTCCTTGGATTGATAATCGGAACTTTCAAGCAATAAGCAGTGCGGAATGTGGTCGCGTAACTGTAAGTAAAGCCGCACGGGGGTATGCATATCGGATAAAAATCGACGACAGACGGTATGTAATTTAATGGTATTCATGATAAAGAATTGGCTAGATATGGACAAAAAAAAACTTGCAAATCGCGGGGCGATTTGCAAGTTTTGTAAAACCTATGTAAGAGGATTAATACAACAAAATTATGCTACTGTCGCCATCGGAGGGAAGTAGTCCACCACCAAAGATTGGTGCTGTTATTTTTGTTAGTATTGATATGTATGTAGTTATTTTTCATTGATACAAATATTGGTTGTTTTGGCTAAACTTACAAGTTTTTAGTTTGTTTTTTTTGTAATATTTAAAGATCAATAGAGCTTATTTGTATTTAAAGTGCTGTAAAACAATACTTAGTGTTCGAATAAAATTTTGGTATTAGGCAACCAATTTTTAATTTTTAAACGTTCTTCTGCTGATATTTTATTGCGTTCGAGCTTTAATAATTTAAGATTTTTGAGCTGCTTGATAGATTCAGGTAATCGACGTAGGGCGTTATATCCTAAGTCTAATTTTTCTAAATTTAGTAATTGTCCAATCGATTCAGGGACCTCCTTGAGCTGATTGTAACGCAAGTCGAGTTTTTTAAGTGTCTGAAGTCTACCTATAGAATCCGGTAAGTTTTTAAAGTTATTATCGCGCAAATCCCAATCTTCTATAGCTTTTAACTGAGTCCAGCTGTCTGAAAAATTCGTATGTCCATTTTGACTCATTTCTAGTGTTTTTAATAAAGGCAAGCGAATTAGTTCTTTGGCAGCCCGACTAGGGTTGAGGTATTTGTTAAAGGCTAAATTAAGAAAACTAAGATTCTTGAGTTGTCCAAAGCCCTTGGGCAAATCTCTTAGCCCGGTATTCGCGATATCAAGTGATTCCAAAGCCTCTAATTCGGTAATACTTTGTGGGATTGAACGTAAACGGTTGACGCCTAATTTGAGTTTTTTGAGTTTTTTGAGTGCTCCAAATGCGTCCGGTAATTGGTCAAACTCGTTGCGTTCTAGATTTAACGTTTCTAGATTAACTAAGTTCGCAATTGCTTGGTCAAGCGTATCTAATAGGTTAGAAGAGACATCCAATACCTTTAGTTGCTGCATGGTATAAAGTTCAGCAGGCAAATACTTGATATTATTAAGCTGCGCACTTAAGTATTTTAAACGTTTAAACTGCGCGATGTTTGGTCCTAGATTTTTGAGGCCTAGCGCGTCAATATTCAAAAACTCTAGCGCGTTTAATTGACTCAACCAATCAAAAATGTTTTGGCCATTTTTAATTTCATTCATCCCAACATTAAGCTGCTTGAGCTGTACAAGTAAGCCTATTTCAGCAGGAATTTTGGAAAGTTTATTACCGTATAAGTCCAAAACCTCTAAGTGCTTGAGTTGTCCGATAGCAGGGGGTAACTGTTCGAGTTTAATTTGTCTGATGACAAGGCTTTTCAAAGAAGTCTGTTCAAATATTTGATTAGGAAGGGCTGTTATTTTTTTGTTTTGGCCAATATTTAGGGACTGAAGCTGCTTTAGCTCCGAAAAGTTTTGGGGAAGGCCTGTTAGATGGTTTTTGGAAAGGTCGAGTTGTTTTAAATTAGACAAAGCACAAATCGCCTCAGGCAAACGCTTGAGTTTGTTGCCTCTTAGCTCTAGAACTTGCAAATTTTGCATGTTTTTTATGGATTCAGGGACTGACTCAATCAGTGTGTGATTCATGGTAAGCCACTGAAGCTGCAGCATACGAGGAACAGCAGTAGGGAAAGAATAGGCACGTCTGAATACCCGTAATCGTTTGGCTTGGTCGGCGTCTCTGACCGCTTGGTCAATCGAGTAGTAGATTTTTTCTTTAGCTAAATCTTCGAGCGATAAAAGCTGCGCTTTTGCTTGCTTGTTGCCCCAAAGAAGGCATAATAATAATCCTATTTTTATCCAAGGTGTAAAGCTCATAATGCTATTTACTAGTTATTAAAGCGTTAATTATCTAAATTAAGAATTAGCAATTTTCCATAATCTCCTGCAAGATAAGCTTTGTTGTAGGCAATTGTAATTTTATTAATATCAACAGGGTCTGTTAGGTTTTCAACCTTTTGCCAGCTTTTTCCGCCATTGTCTGTACGAAGTACGGTATTATTTCTACCAACAATCAGGCCCGTTTGTTCGTTTACAAAAGCAATGTCACGCAAAAGGGTGCTTTGATTAGAGAATATAGAATTAGCCGCGCGTATCTTTTGCCAATCTTGTCCGTTATTTGTTGTTTTATAAACAGAACCATACTCACCAACTACATACCCTGTTTGGTTAGTTGGAAAATCAACCCCTCTAAAAAAATCTCCTTCTATGGGGCTAATTTGCCAACTAAGACCTGCATCTACCGATGTCATGATAAGCCCATAACCAACGGTGATTAATTTGCCGTTTGAGCAATAGCTTATGTCCATCAATTCAAATTGTATGGAATCACTGCGTACAAGCTTATTATTTCCAGGTTCTTTCTGATGAATATGACCATCTCCAAAATTTCCTCCTCCCACCAAAATCAGCTGGTCATCAGGCAACCAAGTGTGTTGATGCCAACGCCACCAACCACTACTGCTGTAATACGACCAATTGACGAAATCGTCTGTGAAGTGAAACTTATTGCCACATTCGCTAATGCAAAGTTGATTTTTATGATAGGAGATACTATTGCAACCTTGGCCTGTTTGCAGAAGCGTATCCCAATGAAGTCCAGCATCGGTTGTCCCGTAAACCAAGCCTGCACTGAACAAATTACCTGCAGTAACAAAGCCCGTATCGGCGCTGATAAAATAAACATCAGTTAGTGCTAATTCGGTGGGTAATTGATGTAGCTGTACATTATAGTCCCGTTTGTCTTTTTGGCAGGATGTCCACAAAAAACAAAGAAAGGATACCAATAGACTAATATGTAGTGGCCGTAAAATCAAATGCCGTACTTGTCAATCAAGTAAACTAATGCGGCCATTGCACCACCGCCTAATAGCAATTCCCTACGATGTACATTTTCAAATACATCTCTTTCGGAATGATGATAATCGAAATAACGTTGACTGTCGGGGCGGTATCCAAACAAGACCGTTTTTTGATCTTTTAACCTTGATATATCAGCTGCCGAACCACCAGGTTGAATATCCCACACTCCAAGGGAGGAGAAAATAGAGCGCCATTTTTGGACGCGTGCATAGCTTTCTTTGGCAATAGAAGCTTCTGCATCCATTCTAAAGCCTACCGGTGTATGACCCCCTGCATCTGATTCGATAGCAGCGATGTGATTTTCTCCTTTTTTCTTGGCTAGTTTAGCATATTCAGTTGCACCATACATACCGTTTTCTTCATTGGCAAACAATACACAACGAATCGTTCTTTTGGGGCGTATACCCATTCTTTTAAACAAATGAAGCACTTCCATCGACTGTACTACACCTGCCCCATCATCGTGTGCCCCTTCGCCTATATCCCAAGAATCTAAATGTCCGCCAACCAAAATAATTTCGTCTGGTTTTTCGCTACCTTTAATTTCACCAATTACAGTATGCGCAGTGCGTTTACCCATATGTCGGCAACTCAATTGAATATTAACACGAAGTTGCGGTTCTTTTTTTAGCAGACTACTAAGCAAATCGGCATCTTTTAGGCCTATACCAACTGCAGGAATAGGTTTTTGATCCTTAAAAACAGTCACCCCCGAGTGCGGAACATTATCGTATTTGACCGTCATTGAACGAACAATAGCACCTACTGCCCCTAATTCAGAGGCACGGCGCGGACCTGCTGTCCGTTGATTGACTGCTGCGCCGTAAGCATGAAACGTATTAAGACGTTCTACTTCCATCGGGCGATTGTAAAAAACAATCTTTCCTTTTACTTTAGACCCTAATTCTTCTAATTCTTCAAAGTTCTTGACCTCGACAACTTGTGCACTCATCCCTAAGGCATCGGTCCCTTCCGAAAAACCAAGCGCTACAACCGAAAGGTCAACTGCACCCAAATGTTTAGAATTAATAATCCTTGCTTTTTCTACAGGGCCTCTTCTCCAATACGGAACTTCAACCGCTTGTGTCCACACTTTGTCGGCTCCTATCGTATCGAGCATATGACTTGTATAGGCAACGGCTGCAGCGTACTCAGGCGATCCGCCAAGGCGACCACCTGCATTTTTACATAGGTAATGCAGCCAATCATGCGCAGGGCTTTGGGTTAATATATTCGTATACAATTTTTTAAGGTACCTGATTTCTTCATCTTCATTGAGTGTCTGTGCCTGCATTAGGGTAGCACTTAGAAAAAGTACGCTAATTAAAATCCAATTGATTTTCATGGTAATTATTTTGATATTTTGATGAATATTCATTCAGTCCATTTGCTCAACGAGCTAATAGCATAAAAATAGTAGGACGTTTGTGCAAGTTAGGTATTTTTGTCTTTTTCCAGCGTCTAATAGTATGACTACAAATGTATTCCGAAGCTAAGGTAATATCAGTTGCGATTCCAAAATAAGTTTCGTCGCGAAGTGTCTGAAGGGCATCTTCAACAAATGCATTGTTTCGATAGGGTGTTTCGATAAATAGTTGTGTTTGTTTCCACTTAGAAGCGTGTTTCTCTTTCTCTTTTAGGGCTTTTTTACGTTCATTGGGCTTTTGTGGTAAGTAGCCATGAAAAGCAAAACTTTGTCCATTCATACCAGAAGCCATCAGGGCTAATAAAATAGAGGATGGGCCTACCAAAGGAACTACCTGAATACCTGCATCGTGGGCTAGGCTTACGATGACAGCGCCAGGGTCAGCTACGCCTGGACAACCTGCTTCAGACATCAGTCCAATATCTTTGTTGTCTTCGATAGCCGGTTTAATAAAGCTACTTAAATCATCGGGCGACGTTCGTTTATTCAATTCAAAAAAAGTCATAGACTGCAAAGGTTTGTGCAGTCCAATTGATTTTAGGAATTGACGAGCAGTTTTGCCTCGTTCGGTGATAAAAACGTCTAAGCCCCTAACTATTTCGAGCATATAGTCGGGCAAAGCATATTGTCCATTTATCCCTAGCGGGGTGGGGATTAAATATAATTTTCCTGGCATATTATTCGTTACAACGCTTGGCGTTTGTGTTATTTTTTGAGTAGCCCCAATTGTTGGATGCGTTCTCTTAAGAAATCTCCTGCATTAATATCTTCATAGCCTTTTGGCTGATTTTCGCTAACACAATTATCTAAACAGGATAAATCCATATCGCCTCTTGGGTGTAAGAAAAATGGAGCCGAATACCTTGGATGTAGCATTGATTCTTTGTCTAGATTTATAACACGGTGAATCGTCGATTTTAAACGGCCGTTGGTATGACGGTGTAGCATATCACCAATATTAATAACGATTTCATTTTCATTTGGAGATATATCCACCCATGCACCATCTGAGTTTTTGGCTTGTAGGCCTTTGGCCGACCCGCCCATCAGCAAGGTAATAAGGTTGATGTCGCCGTGGGCAGCAGCCCTGACAGCACCTTCTTCAATTTGCTCCATGTTGGTAACGGGAAAATAGTGCAATAAACGTAAAACCGAATTTCCGTTGTGTATTTTGGCATCAAAATAATCTTCGGCTAAATCCAAGTATAGTGCAATAGCTTTAAGTAGGTTGCGCCCGGTGTCTTCAAACGTGCGATATACTTTCATCCCTACTGTCTGAAGTTGCGGTACTTCATTCATCCAAATGTTGTCAGGATAGGCTTCCTGTAGTGCAGGTTCGTTCACTACTTCTTGGCCAATATGCCAAAACTCTTTTAAATCAGGTACTTTCTCTCCTTTGGCAGTCTCTCTACCTTTTGAGATGTAGCCTCTCTGACCGCCATTTTGCATGTCTTCGTATTGCTGCTTGATCGCTACCGGTTGTTCAAATATTTCTCTAGAAATATCAAAAAGTTCTTGGCGCAGCGCTTCCGAAACGCCGTGGTTTTTAACAATTACAAAGCCAATTTGAGAAAATGCATCTCCGAGATCTTGAATAAATTGAGTTCTTTTATGGGGGTCCCTTGATATAAAGTCATGATAATCAACGGTTGGAACAGTCTTTAAAGCCATAGTTGGAACGGTTTGAACTTAGTTTTGAATAATTGATTCATCAATATACGACATTCAACGATTTTGCTAAAAAGAAATAATTGATTTTTAAAATTCACCGTGCATTATTTACAAATTTAAAATGATGAACAACTAAATTTTGTCAAAATAAAACACTTTAGCTTAGGCTTCTAGGACGGAGGTTGGTAGGCGCTGTTATTTTTAGTAATTTTAATAGATTATTATCAATTTAAACTATCCAATTTCTTGAAAGAACCGGATTTTACAAGAAAAATAGTACACATCGATATGGATGCCTATTACGCCTCTATCGAACAACGTGATTTTCCCGAACTAAAAGGCAAAGCAATTGCTGTTGGCGGCGGGGGGTCGAGAGGGGTGGTGGCTACCGCTAGTTACGAAGCCCGTAAATATGGTGTGCATTCAGCAATGTCGGGTTTTCAAGCTCAAAAATTGTGTCCACATATTATTTTTGTGGCTGCGCGCTTTGATGTCTACAAAGAAGTATCGCAACAAATTCGGGAGGTGTTTTATGAGTTTACGGATATAGTTGAGCCCTTGTCTTTAGACGAAGCCTATTTGGATGTAACCAACAATAAACATCAAATACCTTATGCAATGGAGGTGGCACAACAAATTATGCAAGCGATTGCAGACAAAACACAGCTGACATGTTCGGCAGGAGTATCATACTGCAAGTTTTTGGCAAAGATTGCGTCTGATTACAAAAAACCAAACGGACTAACCGTCGTCAGGCCACATCAAGCCCTTCCGTTTTTAGAGCGACTACCGGTCAAAAAATTTTTTGGCGTAGGAAAAGTTACCGCAAATAAAATGAATACCCTCGGGATTACAACGGGTGCCGATCTCAAAAAATACAGCAAATTTGAATTGGCTAAGCTATTCGGTAAGACGGGGCAATTTTATTATGATATTGTCAGAGGCGTTGACAATCGCCCGGTCCGAACTTCAAGGGTGCGAAAGTCACTTGCCATTGAACGCACCTTCGAACAGGATTTGTCGAGTTTTGAGGATATTATAAAGGTCTTAGAACCCATTGTAGACAAATTTTATGAGCGCCTTTGCAAGGTCAATAATTTTGGGAGAACCCTAACCCTAAAACTCAAAACCGATGATTTTCAGATTATCAGTCGTTCCTTATCAAAAAATTATTTCATAAAAGACAAAGAAGAGATACGTAAACTTGCGCACGATTTATTACAGGAAAATATTGAAGAATTTGAAAAAATAAGGTTGATTGGTTTGACGGCATCTAACTTAGAAAAGCAAGATTCAGGAAAAGGTATTGGAGTGCAACTTAAAATCGATTTTGATTACCGTGGAAATAATGAAGCGGAATAGTATTAGGGGCCTTGTATAATTTTTAAATACTGAAGGCTGCTTTTGTCTTTAACTTCGAGCAAATAAATGCCGGATGCGAGAGAGGTATTGATGCCAATCTTGTGTTGTCCCGGCCCAAGATCAGAGAAAGACTTTTGCCAAACTGTTTGTCCGCTAACAGCAATTAACTTTAGTGAAATCGGGCTGTTTTTAATCAAGTTGACGGATACATTAAAGGCATGTTTAAACGGATTAGGATATACTTTTACCAGTTCAAGATTAGAGGAAGGTTCTTGTACGGCGTTTCCTTCAATGACTTGTACACAATAGTCTTCTACTTCTCCATAGGTGAAATTATCACAGGGTGCAGGTCCGCTGTTGTATTTCATCGAAACGCGCATTCTTGTCACGCCTAGAAGCGCTGATACGGGCACAATAAAAGATCCTTTTTTGGTCGTTTCTGTGGTGGCCAAAATCTCTGAAAATAATTGTTCTTCCGGGTCTTCAAAATCGCCGTCTTGATTAAGATCGAGCCAAATTTTAACAAACTCTACATAGGTCCGTCCCTGACTAATCGAAACTTGGTGATAGTCGCCTTTGCCCAACAAAATTGCTACACTATCGAACAAGATATATCCCCCGTTATTGCCCGATGCATAGACCACATTATCTACCGAAAAGCTGTCAATCCAATCATCATTGCTATTATTGCCACTAGAAGGGCAGTAACTAATGCTACTACAGGTACTACAAGCGATTGTAGAAACCATGAGGGTGTCTGTGCTTGTTGTGTCTCCATTCCCACAAATAGCAAGAAGCCTTATTTGGTAACTTTGACAACTATCTAGCATAGATAAGCAGCCACTACTTGAAGCCACTACAGCTTGGCTTTGCCAGCTACTTTCTAAGGGTTTTTTGTAGGAAATTAGGTATTGAGTGGCGGCTATCAAGGGTTGCCAACTGCAGCAAATAGAGTCAGCACTAATCGCGTATGCATTCAATCCACTAACAGCTTCACAGCAACCTTTTGTTTTGAAGTCAAAGCCAACGGTGTCGCTACCTGCTGTACACAGCGGGACGAATTCAATAGCGTATTCCTGACATGCCGTTAAGTTGGTTAGTTGCAGAGAATCTTGATTTAGTGCTAGTGTACTAAAGTTGCTCCAGTTTCCTCCAAGGGGCTTTATTCGGTATTTTAGTTGTTGTACACCAGGGGTGAATTGCCAAGTTAATTGTGCTGAAGTATCTATCAAATGTCCTAAGGCAATTTGATAAGGACCATAGCAATTGCCCGGGCATTCGTTGAAACACTGTAACACACTATTGTAGCAATTTAGGCGTCCTTCCGAAACACTGTTGCCCATTAAGTCTACATTCGGCACAACGCCGTTAAGTAGATAGGATTTCATTTTTAAGGCGGCGCTATCTGGATAAATACGTGCATAACTCATAAAATTGGAACAAGCAGCGGCGTATAGTAATCCGACAGTTCCTGTCACATGAGGTGTTGCGCCAGAAGTGCCACCAAATGTACCGTAGCCGGTAGGAGAAGCCGTCGTATAAACACCGTCTCCAAAGGCGCCCAAGTCTATGTGTGTGTTGCCATAGGCAGCATTCGACACTTTATAGCCCAAATTATTGATGTTGGTTACGGCAACCATATAGTCGCTTGGGCAGGTGGTTGGCAAATCACCGTACAGATCGACATCGACGTTGGCATTGGCAGTAGCTGCAATGTTTAAGATACCGTAAGCACCAAGACTATCGTAGAAAGCACACCACAAGGGTGCGTCGACGGCTTGCCCGTAATCAAGGCCCCAAGAAGCATTACTAGCAACTACAAAGGCTCCTTTTTGGCCCTGTGTCTGATTATAAAGCTTGCGTTGTGTCAAGGCATATCCGTAAGCCGTGAGTACCTTTGCCTCATCTACATTGAAGTCGTTTCGAATAATCATCAATTTAACAGTCCAATTGACGCCACTTAAGCCGTTATTGTTGTTGCCTTCAGCACCAATTATACCCGCAACTGCCGTGCCATGTCCTCCACCTGCAATCAAGTCATTATCTGTGGTGGAGTTCCAGCCTAAAAAATCATCTACATAGCCATTTTGGTCATCATCGATGTTGTTATTGGGTATCTCTGCATGGTTTCTCCATAGATTATTACCAAAATCATCGTGAACCAAGCTTATACCATTATCCAATACGGCGATTACAATCGTATCGTTTTGACTGGTCAATCCACCGGTGGTAATATCCCAAGCTAGGTCTGCATCAAGGTCGACACCTGCTGTTCCGGGATTTGTAATTGTATTGATGTATTGCCATTGATTGCTAAAGAGGGGGTCGTTTGGCAGGGTGCTTTGTGGCGTCCTTAGTGTTACTTTATGATTGTATTGTGCTATTTCAATGCAGCTTATTGTTTTGAGTTGTTCTAATAAAATGGCATCGTTTGAAGTCCCTTTGTATGCTATTTTCCATAGATCCATATTGGGAATTAGGCGATCTATCGTCCAAATTAAATCGGGAGATAGGCTGCGCAGCTTGTGCTGTAAAAAACTAGCATCAGTCTTTGGTTTAAGCTGCACCAAAAACTCTTTAGCCTTTGCCACCGGCAACTGACAACTTAGCTTCGTTGAAGCAACCATAAATAGAACAAGTAGTATATTCCACCGCATTAGTAATCGTTTTGTCTAGTCAAATCTCTTCAAAATATAAGTTAATTAACCGGAGTGATGCATTAATTTAGAGCGTAGAGGGATTTTTAATCCTTTTGTCCATAAGATATATTCAAATCATCCAAAATAGACTCAAGAAGGGGGTCTTTTTGTGCATTGTAGCCTCTTTTTAAGTCGTAGCCGTACCATTTGCCCAAGGTTTGCCATTTCATGGCAGCCCAACGGCCTTCTAACTGTATAACAACGTCAAAAAATGGTTTTTTTAATTCTCTTTCTACCATTTTTATGAGAATGAAACCTTGAGATTTGGTGAGTTTTTTGAGTTCGTCAACGTATTGAGGTTTCAGTTCTTTTTCTTTTTTACGTCCATACTTTCTTCTTTTGGATTTTTTCATCCCTTTGGTATCTTGTTGCAATTGTCGGAAGAGTCGGATGGCTTCAGCAGCATAGGGATATACTTTAGCAGCATATTTGCGCCACTGTCTGTAGCGTTTATGTTCATCACGATTTTTGAAACTGCGTTTCTGACTTACTTGTATCCGTTCTAAGTCAACGACGGGCAAAGTATCGCCATCTATGATTAAGATTTTTACTTCTTGTCCATCGATTGTGGTGGTTCCGTAGAACTCGCCTTTCCATAAATTATTGGGAGACTGCGCTACAGAAAAAGTAGCATAGTGTAAATTTAGAACTAAAAAGCCGAAAAACAATTTGGATTTTATCATGTAGATTTAGGTAAAATTTTTAACAGAAATTACTAATTATCTTTAGTTTAGAATAAAAATGCTTATATTTTAATAAAGATATTAACTACATTTGCAGTGAATCTATAAAAAATGAACGCGAATCACCTAATAGTTATAATTAAAATCAACAATTAGGCCAAGCTATTCAAATATTTTATTGTTAAAGATTATCCATGTTTTTCCTTATTCCCAGCAAAGGAAATTTATCATCAAAGTTCAATTAAACCTCAATTTTATGTTTATTAATACCAGTAAATTGTTGGCAGTACTATTTTTTAGTATGCTTCTTAATAGCGTTCAAGCCAACAATCTTCAAATTTCAACGGTTTCTCTTATCAACGACACCACCCTGTCTTTTAATATAAGCTGGGAAAATAGCTGGAGAGTTAGTACGGCTCCAAACAATCACGATGCAGTTTGGGTTTTTATCAAACGAAAAGATTGTGCTTCGGGGCAATGGTCACATGTGGATTTGAGCCCAATAGCCATCGACCACGCTGTGGCTAGTCCACTAGAGGTATTTATCGACGGCAAAGATGCAGGTACCAACGCCAAAGGGTTATTTATACGAAGAGGCAGTGATGGTTTTGGAGCCATAACGAATGTTGCAGTATCTTTACGTATGGAATCCTTACCCGTAGGACAATTTGATTTCAAGGTGTTTGGTGTCGAAATGGTACAAATTCCCCAAGGTAGTTATCAACTAGGCGATGGCAATGCCTCTACAGGTTCATTCCGACGCGGTAATTCGAACAGCCCTTATATCGTATCTTCCGAAAACAATATCAACGTTAGTACCACAGCAACCAGCCTTTATACTTCAAATTCGACGTACAGGCCACTGTCGCTTTCGGCCAACTACCCCAAAGGTTTTGATGAGATGTACTGCATGAAACACGAAATTTCACAAGGGCAATATGTCGATTTTGTCAATACACTTACGTCTGACCAAGCAAACAATAGGCAAGTAACCGGCACGTCGTTCAGGCTGAATATTACAGGGTCTTGGCCTATTTTATTGGCGAATACTCCGCATCGGGCCATGAATTTTTTGGCATGGGCTGATTTGTTGGCCTATTTGGATTGGTCGGCTATGCGTCCAATGACAGAATTAGAATATGAAAAAATATGCAGAGGGCCTGCTGCCGCTGTAGCAGGAGAATTTGCATGGGGTTCAAATGTTATTACGGATGCCAATAACTTAGTTGATAATGGAACGGCCAACGAAGCCGCTATCAATTCAATTGCTGCCGGGGGAGGTATTGCTAATTATAACAATAATGTAATTTTGGGGCCTATACGTTGCGGATTTGCAGCCAAAACAGCAACCACTAGACAGGAGGCTGGAGCCGGCTTTTATGGAGCGATGGAAATGAGTGGCAACTTATGGGAGGCAACTATTTCTACTCGGACCAACCAAGGAAGAGGTTTTGTGGGCAATGTTGGGGACGGTCAAGTGTCCGTTAGCCCGAATGCTGGTTATGCAGACCAAGCATCTTGGCCTAATGCGCAAGCTTCGTTGATTTCAGTCACATCGGCTCCAGGAAAATCAATACGTGGTGCTTCTTGGAACGAGCCATCTAATCTTTTAAGGGTTTCTGACAGAAGCCAATGTAATTTAAATTCAGGTCAGCGTCTTAATGAATACGGTGGACGAGGTGTTCGTTAATCAAATATCCCAAAAATATGTTTTATTTACAGCTTATTGCTTGTTGCCTATCTATTGTTGTCGTCAAGGCACAAGTGGCCTATCAAGGAGGTAGTGGATCGGCTTCTTCGGCTGTTTCTGCGACATTCAATCCACCTATATTTTGTGGAATGTTTAGGGGTAGTGTTGCATCGGGCGCCGTAACGGGGAGTTATGCTTCAGGCCAAAACTGTATTTTCTTTAAGGGAAGCTCAGGGTCGGCACAAGCAGCCAATCAATTTGATAACCCTGCTTCCTGCCCCGCTTTTTATGCCTCGGTCAACGGCGCAAGCGCTTACGATGCCCGCAGTTATTCAGATGATTTTGGGGGCTGTTATTTTGTAGCACTACCCATTGAAGCTTCTCCGTTATTTGCCAAAATAGAAGATAACGAAGGGCTTTTGTATTGGTCTACTTATGCTGAAGTCGACAACGAAGGCTTTGAGGTTCAAAAAAGCTTTGATGCAGTTCATTGGGAATCGATAGGGTGGGTCAATGGAGCTGGTAATTATCAAGGCACTATCTCTTATGAATTTTTGGATAGGTCCTTGCAATACCGTCAGCAATATTATCGAACGGTTCAAATGGACTATGATGGACAATCAACGATTTCTAACATTGTCCATCTACATCCTTCGCAAAGCAAGCCAAAACGGAATCACATTGCAATCTATCCCAACCCTATTCAAGTGGGGAATACACTAAAAGTTCGTGCCTGGCTACAGGACGAATTGCAGGGCAGTATCAAACTATATAGTATCATGGGCCAATTGCTCTTCGTTCAAGCCTTTAGCTTCGATACCTTTAACCAATTAATAGAGTTGCCGATTGATAATCTATCTGCAGGGCATTATTTATTAATCATCGAAGACAATCAAGGGCAGTCACTTAATCAGCAAAAAATAGTCGTTACTCCCTAATGTTGTTGCTCGATTTGATCGAATTGAACTGCTTCTTTAAAAGTTTCGTGCGAAAATTTTACTGTTTATCAAGGGTTTGTGTTTTTAATTTAAAAAATAAAACGCAATTTCTTTTATTTTTAATAAATGCTGTTGTACTTTTGCATTCGCTTTGTGAGTGTACCTCATTTGCTAAAGCAGATCGAAATTATTTTATCATATAAATATATATTATTGTGGATACATTGAGCTATAAAACTCAATCAGCCAGAAAAGAGACAGTAAGTCACGACTGGTTTGTAATAGATGCTGAAGGTTTGCCATTAGGCCGCCTAGCCTCTAAGATTGCCACCGTTTTGCGCGGCAAGCATAAAACATCCTACACCCCGCACGTAGATTGTGGTGATTTTGTAATTGTTTTAAATGCAGAAAAAGTATTACTGACAGGAAATAAACTAACTCAGAAAGTACATTACACGCACTCAGGTTACCCTGGAGGTCAAAAACAAAGAACGCCTGCTCAAATTTTGGCGAAATTTCCAAACCGCCTTGTTGAAATGGCTGTTAAAGGAATGTTGCCCAAAAATAAATTGGGTAGAGCAATGTTTAAAAAATTATTTGTTTACGAAGGAAATCAGCACAATCACCAAGCGCAGAAGCCTTCTAAACTTGAGTTTAAATAAAAGTAAATTAGCATTATGGAAATCATAAATGGATTAGGTCGTAGAAAAACATCTGTTGCCCGTGTGTATGTAAAGCAGGGAAAAGGTGCTATTTCTATTAACAATAAAGATTACAAAGATTACTTCCCTGTTCAACACATACAAGGTAAAGTAATAGAACCCCTTTCAACCGTTGACGTACTTAACTTGTACGATATCAAGGTAAATGTTAAAGGTGGAGGTGTAAAAGGACAAGCTGAGGCTGTTCGTTTGGGAATCGCAAGAGCGTTGTGCAAAATCAACGAAGAATTCCGCGAGCCACTTAAAGCTGCGAAGTTAATGTCGCGCGACCCACGTTCTGTAGAACGTAAAAAATACGGTAAACCTAAAGCACGTAAGAGCTTTCAGTTCAGCAAGCGTTAATCGTTGTTCAATATTATTTTATCATAGCCTTTCTAAGGAAGGCTACCATTTAACATTAATCTCGGATTATTTTGCTTTGGCTTCATAGCAGTTAATCCGTCAAAATATAATAAAATTATGCAAACTCCATCTCATAAACAACTTTTGGATGCAGGATGTCATTTTGGTCACATGAAAAGAAAGTGGAATCCTAAAATGAGTCCTTACATCTTCATGGAACGCAAAGGAATTCACGTCATTGACCTTAATCGTACAATCGAAGGTCTTGAAACAGCTGGAAGAGCTTTACGTCAAATGGCTAAGTCTGGCAAAAAAATCATGTTTGTTGGTACTAAAAAACAAGCAAGAGACATTATGTCATCTTCTGCACAAAGTTTGGGCATGCCTTTCGTAACTGACCGTTGGTTAGGAGGGATGATGACAAACTTCCCAACGATTCGCAAGTCGATTCGTAAAATGCAAAGAATTCAAACTATGCTTAACGATGGTTCTTTTGACAATATTACAAAAAAAGAACGATTGACTATGTCTAGAACACACTCCAAATTAAACAGGGTTTTTGGTGGTATGTCTCAACTTAACCGCTTGCCTAACTGTTTGTTGGTATTGGATGTTAATCACGAACACCTTGCCGTGGCTGAAGCGACGCGCTTAGGGATCAAAACCATCGGAATTGTAGATACCAACTCAGATCCTTCAAAAGTTGATTTTGCTATCCCTGCTAACGATGATGCTTCTAAGTCTATTCAAATTATTGTTGAATATTTGACGGCTGCTATCAAAGAGGGATTGGACGAAAGAAACAAAAACAAAGAGGAGAAAAGTAAAGTAGAAGAATCTGCCAAAGGTTAGTAATTTATTAATTAAAAGGAAGCTTAGGGTTTAAATCTAAAATCCCTCAGCCAAAAGTTTATATAAAATGGATACGATTAAAATTTCTGCAAAGGACGTAAAAAAATTACGCGATCAGACGGGTGCTGGAATGATGGACTGTAAAAAAGCTTTAGTAGAAGCTAATGGCGATATGCAAGCAGCAATCGAGTACCTTAGAAAGAAAGGTCAGAAAATGACAGAAAAAAGAGCTGACCGTGATGCTAAAGAAGGCCTTGTTTTTGCAATTACTTCTAATGACAATAGCAAAGGTGTTGTAGTTCGTATTGGATGTGAAACAGATTTCGTGGCTAAAAATGCTGATTTCGTTGCATTTGCCGAGTCGATCGCTCAATTAGCGTTGAATGAATTTCCTGCAGACAAAGAAGCACTATTAGCGCTAGACTTTAATGGACAAACAGTTGCTGATAAATTAATTGAAAGAACGGGTGTTATTGGAGAGAAAATTGAATTGTCTTCATTTGAGAAATTAGAGAGTGGTCATGTAGTAGCTTACATTCACATGGGGCATAAAGCCGGTGTTGTTGTTGGATTCAACAAAACAGCAGACAATTTAGCGGAAGCAGGCAGAAACATTGCGATGCAAGTAGCGGCAATGCATCCGATTGCTGTCGATAAAGACGGTGTAGATGCTACGGTTATTCAAAAAGAGATTGAGATTGGAATGGACCAAGCTCGTCAGGAAGGAAAACCTGAAAATCTTTTGGAGAAAATTGCTCAAGGTAAACTAGGCAAATTCTATAAAGAGAAAACGCTATTGAACCAAGAGTATGTAAAAGCAGAAAAGAAAGAATCTGTTAAGCAGTACATTAGCTCAATTGATAAGGAATTGATGGTTACTGGATTCAAACATGTAACTCTAGGATAATAAAAAAAGCGTTCTTTTTAGAACGCTTTTTTTTTGTTTTTAAATAAAAATATCTACCTTTTTCGCATCATATCACAACTATAACAATCTACTATGTCTATTCATTACAAAAGAATATTATTAAAATTGAGTGGTGAGTCTCTAATGGGAGACAATGAATATGGAATTAATCCGAAGATGCTAAATCACTATGCAGAAGAGATAAAATCAATTGTAGAACAAGGCGTGGAATTGGCTATTGTAATAGGAGGAGGTAATATTTTTAGAGGCCTTCAAGCAGCAGAGTCAAATATTGAGCGTGTACAAGGCGATTATATGGGGATGTTAGCAACGGTTATCAATGGGCTTGCACTTCAAAGTGCACTCGAAAAAATAGGCGTTTATACGCGTTTGATGACAGCTATTGCAATGGATCAGATTGCTGAACCATATATCAGAAGGAGAGCAATCACCCACCTGACCAAAGGACGAGTAGTTATTTTCTCGGCAGGAACAGGCAATCCTTACTTTACAACCGATTCGGCAGCAGCCCTAAGGGCGAGTGAGATCAATGCAGATGTAATTCTCAAAGGGACTAGAGTAGATGGTATTTATACAGCCGACCCTGAAAAAGATCCTTTAGCGACCAAATACGAAAATGTCTCCTTTGCGGAAGTGATAAAATCTAAGCTCAACATAATGGATATGACCGCTTTTACGATGTGTTCTGAAAATGACATGCCGATTATTGTATTTGATATTGGAAAACCTAAAAATTTATCAAAAATTGTACAAGGGGAAACAATCGGTACTTTGGTTAAATAAGCATAGAAAAAATTTGTATTAATTGTAGAGTGTAAATTTTTAAAATAACGACATAGTTTGTAACTTGTTGAGGTTATTAAACAGCTTTGATCGTAAATTATTTTGAATTATGGATGACGAAATTGCCTTGTATTTAGAGGCCTCAGAAGAAAGTATGCAAAACTCTGTGGAGCACTTTAAAAAAGAAGCTTCAAGAATACGTTCCGGTAAAGCAACACCTAATATGTTTAGTGGTGTCAAGGTTGATTATTATGGTTCGATGACTCCCTTGAGTCAAGTTGCTAATATTAAGGCTCAAGACGGCCGAACACTAATTATTGCCCCTTGGGAAAAAACGATGTTAGCGCCTGTAGAACAGGCAATATTTCAAGCCAACTTAGGGGTGACACCTCAAAATGACGGTGAAATAATCCGTGTAGTATTACCCATTCTGACGGAAGAAAGACGAAGAGATTTAATCAAACAAGTTTCAGTTCTTGTCGAAAAAGCCAAAGTAAGTATCCGTAACGCCCGGAGGGATGTGATGAACGAACTTAAACAAGCCGTGAAAGATGGATATTCCGAAGATATGGGAAAAAACAAAGAGGCTGAAGTGCAAACAATGACGAATAAGTTCAGTGCAGATATAGATGCCTTAATGAAACTGAAAGAACAAGATATAATGAAGATATAAGAAAAGGCTTTACAGCGTTAAAAAAGCATCTCCAAACTGATTTGGAGATGCTTTTTTTTGTCTTTGAAGGAGTTCAATTAATAAGAACCAAAGAAACGACGTAAGAACCATTCAAAACCAAGAAGACCCAAAATTAAGAAGAAAATCCATTTGAGGTGTATGAGTGAACGCGTTTTGATGGATTCATACAAAATAGGTTTTGCAAATCCTTTTTCTTCGATGTATTTCGGTAATTCAGATAGGTTTTCAGGGTAGACCACTTGGCCGCCATTTGCTGCACTGATTAAGTAAAGTAGTTGATGATTAGCCGTCGATTCAAAAACTTCTAATTGAACCGATTTGACACTAAATGCGCCACCCGATTTTAAGAGTTCGCCATTATAAACAGTACTCGCTTCAAATTTGTAAGAACCTTCTGCCAGCCTACCTGCATCTAAAACATATGAAGAAGCAGTTTTGCTAAAGGTAAAAGGGAATTCTTCGCCTTTTTCATTTGTAATCGTCAAACGGGCCTCGGGGTTATTTATGCGCTCGTAATTACTATTGTAAAGTTCTGCATCTATAAAAATTGATTCATTCTCGTTGTAGAGGGTGCTTCCTACAAAGGCCCTAAACTTTCGTTTATCTTCTTTGGTGCAAAGGTATTGAATAAATTTACCCAACATCGCATCAAATGTTTCGTGCGACTGATGTTGAACAAAATCAAAAATACGCCACTTCCAAATACCCTCTCCTGTCAATACGCCTTTTTTAATACCCTGTTCGGTGCCGGCAATCCACAGTGGATAATCTGTATTAATTGACCCGATACGCTGATTCATAAATACATGTGCGTCGGCTTTGGCTTTGAATTCAGCAAAAGGGACGCTAATAGGAGGTAATTGCGGAATCATTTCCTGAATAGCTGCATCGAGTGTAAAGATATTGAAGGAGGGGTTAAAAACCCCTTGTGCGTCGTTTAGTTGATTGCCTCTAGCCTCTATACTCACAATAGATTGGCTTTGATTGAGATTCAGTAGGTTGCTTAAGGTGCCAACAACAAATAAATGAGGCGTTTTTTGAAGGCGAAGATTGTTGAGTACCGAAGCTACAGCATTGCGTTTGCTTGGCAACTGATGAAGGACCACAAAATCGTAATCTGCTACATTTTCGTCGAAATCATCGGCATATCGTATCTCAACCAGGTAGTTTTTATTATTGTCGATTGTTCTTCTAAAAGCTGCAATGTCAGGATGTGGAGACTCGGCTAATAGTAATATTTTTTGGCGTGCATCCAAAACATCAATATAAAAATTCTTTGTGTTATTGGCCTTTGTAGACTCCCCTTCAATGTTACTAACCGAAACTGTAAATTTTTGCACACCACTTTTTTGAGCTTCTAGCGTTACTTCTTGCGTTGTAAAAAAATCATTGTTTTCAATATTGATTCGTTGGTCTATAAGTTTTTTTCCTTTGCTCGAAACCGTTAGTTTGGTAGACGCGGCGCCACAATTGATCGCAGACAAATCTATTTGGACATTAAATTTATCGCCAAGATATGCAATTTGGTTATTGTAAATCTTTTTGATAATAAGGTCTTTTTTAGGGACGGTATCTCCGAGTGCGATGCTGAAGATAGGCGTATTAAGTTTGCTTCCTAAATAAAGAGGATTCGAACCCTGATTGTAGATTCCATCCGTGGCCCAAATAATAGTACCTATATTTTGATTGCTAAATAAATCATACATCTCTTGCATAAACTGAGACATATTGGTGGCTTTGTCGCTCAAGTCAAAGTTATTACCCTCTTTGACTGTGCCGCCAAAAGAAAATTCCTTAAGCGTATACTTTTGATCTAGTGTTGCCTTTAAGGCTTTATAATTTTCTTTGTAATCCTTCAATTGTTCTTCCGACATGTTTCTTCCAATCGATTCGGAATTGTCTTGGGCAAGCACCACAATTGGTTGTTCGGATTGAGTAATAGAACTTCTGATAACTGGGGATAGCAATAACAAACAAATAATCAGAACAGCAACAAATCGCAAGAAACCCAAACGATAATTTAATTTAGCGGATAATTCACCAAAGCTATTATCTTTATAATACATTCCTAAGGCATAAAGGCCACTTAGGAGAACGGCCAAGAGTATAAACCAATTGGAGTATTGAAATGTAATATCAGAAAGGATGTATAATAAATTCACGGATATATATTATTATGCATAAATAAACACGAAAACGAAGGCCATAAACAAACCGAAATGTAAGCAATATTTTTCAACATAACTATCCTTTTGATTACCCTAAGATACATTTAACAAAATAGGGACAAAAATCTTTCGTTTACATGGTTTTACCTTCTTTTCGCAATTCTTTTTTGATGCCGTCGGTGATGTCTTCCATGCAGACCGAATCGCTTCCTCTACGCAGCGCGTTCAGAGAACAATAGCGCAAAACATTGATAATACTACCACCGGTAATTTTATGATCGTTGGCTACTATTGAGAAATCGACATCTTTGTCTTTTTTTACATTTCGGAAGCTGTTTTCCCACAATTGAAATCGTTGTTCTACATTGGGGGCCGGAAAATAAATGATGGATTGAAACCTTCTTGTAAAGGCAATGTCCATATTTGCTTTTAGATTGGTAGCCAGAATTACGACACCTGCAAAATCCTCAACTCGTTGCAAGAGATAGGCCACCTCTTGATTGGCATGCCGGTCTTTTGAATCAGATGTAGCCGTTCTTTTGCCAAACAAGGCATCCGCTTCATCAAAAAATAAAATCCAGTTTTTATTCTCCGCTTGATCAAAAATATTGGCCATGTTTTTTTCGGTTTCACCTATAAATTTGGAAACTACCTGTGACAAATCTACCCGATACACGTCTAGGCCCATTTGCTTGCCCAAGAGACAAGCTGTTAATGTTTTTCCCGTGCCCGGAGGGCCATAAAACAAAGAACGGTATCCCCTCTTTAGTTGTCTTGAAAGGCCCCAAGTATCCATGATGGTGCTTTGATGTTCGAGCCAGGCCGAAACTTCGGAAACCTCACCAAGCACATTAGGGTCTAGTACCAAGTCGGTCCAGTCGAGTTTTGTGGATAGCCTTTTGGCGGGGAAACTTGTACTGAAATCAGGCTTGTATGCTGCTCCAGAAGTTAAGAAGCTGAGGTATTCTTCACTGATTTCAAGGCCGCTGCTAAACAGCGGTTCGTTCCCTTGTTTCAAATCAAGTTTAAGAATGTTATTGCGGTAAAATAAGTGTTCCGGTTTGAACAAATCTACCAATGAAATGCGTTCTTGTATATCAGACCCGGCGATTAAAAAAGCTGCCGTTTCACCCGTGGGCAAAAAACCACTGTGATAACGTCCTTTGAGACCTCCAAATTCGGTGTAAATACGATCATAGAGTTTGTTTTTTAGAAAAAACCGATCTAAAACCTGTGGTTTGACATGCGGTGCGATGCTTAATGCAAGAATAATTCTTTCTCTAAAGCCCAAAGAACAATGCTTTATAATTCTTGCGTAAAACGAAGCTTCTTCAAATACAGGCATTGGAACATCGTATACATTGTTGTACTTTCCGTTTTGATTGAAACGTAGGTCCATTCGAGTTTTGATGACCATAAGCAACCAATTCATTTCAGCTTCTAGCGATTTGGCATTTAATTCAAGTGGTGAAATGTTCATAGGATGGTAAATCATTGGAAGGGGGCAAGCCCTTCTGGTTTATAAATTATGTTAATGCCAGGATGTTGGAATCAGGTAGCGGATCGTCAATGCTCCACGTGCGAGGGTAAAACGCGGATAGCCTAATAAGGGTTTCCAGTCGATCGATACACTCATTGGCAAATGTGTAAAGGTATACTCAACTCCGACACAGGGTGTAAACCCGCCTCCAAAAAAAGGTACATCTACACCAGTTTGAACATACAAACCCATATAAATACCTCCACCGGCAAAACCAGAAAAGTTTGTATTAAAGCCAAGGTCTAAGTGAACGAGCCAAAGGCCCTCGATAACAAATGCATTATTGATAGGTTCGTCGTAGGCAAACAACTTCATCCCCTCATCAATCTGAAAGCCTGCAAGGCCCTCAAATGCTTGTTGGATCTTCGGTTCAAAAAATATAAAACGCTTATAACTTGCTTCAAAAGCAGTGCCTGCCCTAAACCCTAAGGCATGATCGTAGTACTGTGCCTTGCTACTTTTTGTCAGACAAAACCAAAGAACTGTACTTAATAAAATATATTTCATGCTATTATTCGTTTCTAAATGCTGTCCCAATATACAATTTAATCCTAATATTTAAGAGGCTTTAAGGGCATATAGTCGCTACATTTTTAGCGGCCTTTTTTTTGATCATCTTACAGATGGAAAAATCTTAACCTTAGTCTAGTACATGTTTTCAACGTATAAATAAATATATCAAACATTTAGGAGCTCATCAATAACAAGAAGTACCTTAATTAATAAAAACCTTTTGTATATTTATAAACCTATTATAACCGCTTAAAAGATCGCAACATTGGCCAAAAAAGAGGAAGAACATATCATTGAACGTCATATTGTTAATTTAGAAATCGAAGGAACAGATAACCCCGACGAAATAGAAGAAATTCAACAAAACATTGTGTATTTTATCAAAGATAGACTCGGGGAAGAATTGGATAAGATTTTAAATAAGTTGATGTTAGAAGATGTTGAAATTCAATTAGATGATGTTGAGGTAGATATTGAAGACCTATCTTTTAAAGACCCTGCAGAACTAGAAAAAAAAATCGTAGAACAATTTAAAGCAGTTGCAGAAAAGGTCATTCGTCAAAAGGTTGATACAGTCATCAAACAAAAAGTAGGCTTCAAGGGAAAGAAAAAGCGGTTCTCTAAGGTCTTTATTTTAGAAACATTTCTCAAGACAGGCCTTTATCCCGCTTGGGCTTCCCCTACAAATGGCACAATTAAAGAGATAATTGATGAGCTATTGGTAAATAGGCCGAATGACTTTATTAAACGATTGTATCATTTAGCCAATAACGATAAAGTCAAAGAACGATTGTATCATCAGTTTTCATTAGAACAATTAAAGCAGCTTTTTAAATTGTACTATGGCAAAAATACAGCAATTGCACAGCGGCAAATAGACTTAATAAAAAAACGCTTTGGTTCAAAAGCAGAGAAAACCATTTTTGCTGCAGCAATCCAATTGGCATTCGGCAAAAAAAAGCAATTTGAATTCAAAGAAAAAGAATTCAATCAGCAGGTGGTCAAAGAAATTCAGGGACGAAAAATAAAAGCACTGACCCCTACTAAAATTAGGGCAGGCTACGAGGGGCAGTATAAAGATTTTCAAATAATCGATTATTTTTTGCAATACGGGGCGATACCGGCTTGGTCATCTGTCGAAAATGCTCAATCACTTCAGGGCTTATTTCAGTCGCTTCTTGACCATGAATTGATTCAAATGCAATCTGTGGTCGAGGCACGCATCGACAACAAAAATTTTACCAAGCGTCTTATTTATCAATTTTCTACTAAATCTATTCTTCAGCTTTTAGAGCCAATTACCGCAGACAATGTCACCTTTATAGAGGATTGTATCAAAGGATTTTCTTTTTTGAGTGAAGAACGGACTAATATCCAACGAAATTTAACCAAAAATAACATTAGGGCAATTGTACTAGAATCTGTACTTGATTACTTTTTTCGCCAAGGAAGGGTAAATCTTGTCAAAAAAAGCTTGATACGGCAGCTGCTGAAATCTTTGGCAACGCATAGCAGGACTGAAGTAGATGTTTTGCTTAAAGAAAGTTACAAAAGCAATCGTAGAAAAAAAAGTTCTTCTATTGCTGCAACCCTCAAATCGCTTGATACCAATTTGCAAGACAAATTAAAGGAAGATAGAAAAGCACTCAAATCGGCAAAAAATAAGTTTCGACAACTACAAAGGTCAATAAGTAAATTAGAACAGAAGCAAAAAGTAGGTTTTAGCAAAGAAGATTTAGCCGAACTGCGACGACTTGAACGAGAACGGTCTACCTTAGACAAAACAATCGAAGGCTTAGAAGACCTCGATATGCCCCTTGAAATCGAGTTGCTAGCACAACATCAACAAGATTTAAAGTTGCAACTAAATAGCATAGATAATCAGCAACAAGATGCCTTGCAAAAAAAATTAGATGCGAGTAACAAAGAGATGGCTGAGTTGCAGCAAGTTTTTCAGAAAGAAATCGATAATTTGTTGCGCGATAAAGAAAAATTAAAGGAAAAAATAGGAACGATTGCCGAGAACAGAATAAAACGTGTTAACAAACGATTGTATCGCTATCAGCGCGCAGCCAAAAATGTTATTGCACAGTTTTTGGTGCATCAAAAAGATTTAGTTTCTTTTTTGGGAGATATTAAAAAAGCCCTTAGAGGCACAATTACTGCTGCCGAAAAAGCAGCATTGCGTCAACAGCGCAAAGCACTGCAAGATGAACTACTGCTACTGAATAACAATATCGAAGCCCTTCGGTTGCAAGAATCTGCCCTAAAGGATACCATTCAATTTGCGCTAGACGCTGTCAATGAAGACGAACTATCGGTTGAATCCACCCCTACTTCCAAATTAGATGCTTTGGTTTTTATGCTCAAATATGGTTCTACTCCTTGGTGGGCTAAAGATTTTCCGCGACAAACTATTAGCGAACTTTTTGAAGAATTTAGTAGAGAAAGCCCCGACAAATTAAAGGGTACCTTTCAGCAAATTGGAAAATATCCTGTGGTATGGGAAAGGGTAATTAATCAGCTTTCTGAAGGGTCATTTCGACAGGTTGTCAAAAACCTATATCCTACGCAAAATAGTGTTGTTTTTGCGATGGCCGATTTGTTGGATAAATTACATTTTTCCCAGGGTTTTGAACAGCTAAAAGGAACCGACCGAAAGAAATTTAAGTGGGGATTGCTGTTTGAATATTTATTGAGTAACAAAAAAAGCTTTAGTGCGGCCAATTTATACCGTGATATTAGCTTACAAACGGCACGCTTATACCAATTAGCCCCTCGGCAACTTCTCGAATATAGTTTCAACATTATAAAACAAAAGAAAGGAGATTTACAGCCTTTTGAAGCCTGGAACCGTCTTCTGACCAAAGACAAAGAACTTGCTGCCGTAGAACGTGAATTAATTGTACAAAAAAGGAAGCAATTAGAAAAAGAAATGGGGCTAGAACTGACGGATGCTCAAAAACTAGCACTATTAACCGAGTATTTGGCAAACGGCTACATTAATGACAAAGCCAAAAAATTTCAATACAACAATGCGGCAGCATTTGAAAAGTTACTCTTTGAACAAATTCAAAAAAACAAAGAAAGTACCAAAACCGCAATCAGTAAGCTTTTGCGCTTGGCGAATGCAAGAACTGTTTTAGTCAAAGAGCTTTCTCCTGCAGCTTTTTGGGAGCTTGTTTATTTAATCAAACCCAAGGCATATCTTTTGACACAGCGCTACTTTAAGGATTTTGCAAGGATGTATGAAGACCCAAACCTTTATGCCGAAAAAGATGCTTTACTTTTATTTTTTAATACAAACCAACAAAATAGTTTCGAAATTTCGGAGTTCCTAAAAGCCCTTTTGATGCTTCAAAAACAGCATAGCGGCCGAAAAACGATTGGGATATTATTGGAGTGGAAACAAAAAATTTTACAAAAAGGAGGGGCTAAATCGAGTTGGTTATTGTCGCTGTTGATGTTAGAGATTCAAGTGCTAAAGGAAACACAGAAAAATTCGACAGATCAGCAAGTAAATAGCAATTTGCAACAACAAATGGAGGGTCTAGCCAAAGACTATACCGATTATAGTAAAGCATATTCAGCCATATTAGCCGAAGAAAATGCAGAGTCGTATGGACTTCCGGACAAAGCGTACAAGCTTTCGGATTTAGACCAATTAATTGCCAAGCTAGAAGAACAAGTGGAACAACTTAAAGCGGTTAAAATGGATGCCTTGCAATCCATCGAAAAAAATAGAAAGTTGGCCTTGGCAAAAGTGCAGATAAAATTACTTAAGCAACAGCGCCCGCCCCTTCTTAGAGCAATAGAAACGGATTTAAGTAATTTGCAAAGAACAATTGATCGTTTAGATCAACAAATCGCAACGGAACAGGAGGTTGCACAAGAAGCCCTAGAAGAAGCCCCAAAAAATCCTTTGTCGCTCAAGGAACAACAGCTTGAAATGCTAGATTACATAACATCTGAGGCCGATTCTGCCTTTGGTAAAATGGACGCTTTATTGAAACAGCTTAGCAATAAAGAACAATCTAATAGTCGCTTTTTGCAAGGCTTAGAAACGGCTATTTTAGGCTGTAAAGACCCATCTTATCAAGCAAAGGCCCTAAAAGTCCTACAGCCTTATCTAAAAAATGTAAAAGACATTCAAGTAGCACTAAAAAATGCTAAGATAGACGAAGGTCAGCGAAAATTGCTTCAACAAATTGGCCAAACTTCTCCTAGTCAACTTTGGAAACAATGGGACGCCTTGGATGCTTATTATCAAAATAATCTACAGGGTCTAACGGAAGATGTTCGACTTGGGCAAACAGAAATTTACAATGAACTGTTGCGTATTGAACAACAAAATATTTTGGCATTAGCGCGCACTATTTCAGAGGGGCAACAACAATTAATGGCTGAATTAACTTCGGCAAAGACCCTCGAGGACCTTGAATCAATTGCTCAGAGAACCAATCGATTGAATGCCTTTCAATTGGGGGAGATAGATAATTTGCTCAAAGAAGCACGTAATAATTCAGCTCAGAAAGATTTGACGCAGATGCGGCAAAATATTCGTCAAGCATTTGTTGGTTTAGAGAATGAAAGAAAACGTTATGCCTACTCAATACACAACAAGACCCGTATTAAGTTGCTCGAAACTAAGGCAGAAAAACAGCAGGAAAAAGAAGAAAAAGAACAAGAAAAAGCCTTTATTTTAGACGAAATAGAAAAAATAGAAGCCCTTGAGGAGCCCAAAGAAGCAGTGGTCAAAAAATCAAAGCGGAAAAAAAAGCCACCGGTCCCACAAGAGGTTAAAGAGCCTTTAATTATATATAATGCAGGATTAGTGCTGTTGTGGCCTTATTTGTCTCGGTTGTTTAAAGCCTTAAAGTATGTAGATAAAAAAGAGTTTGTGAGCATAGAAGCACAATACAAGGCAATACATCTATTACAATATTTGGCGACAGGCAAAACACAGGCGCCTGAAAACGAATTATTGCTTAATAAAGTATTTTGTAAATTTCCGATAAGCGAACCGGTCCCCTTTGGAGTAGAGTTTTTGCCCGGTGAATTGAAAATGGCAGAAGGTTTATTGATGGGGGCCATTAAAAACTGGCCAAAGATGAAATCGATGTCTCCCAATTCTTTTAGGGGGTCTTTTTTGATACGAGAAGGAACCATCGAAGAAACAGAAGACCGATGGTTAATTCATGTTACTAAAAAACCTTTTGATGTACTTCTAAAGTCGCTTCCTTGGGGGTTTACCTTTATTAATTTACCTTGGTTACAAAAATTTGTATCGGTAGAATGGAAACTTTTATAGGGTCTTTTTGCGTACCTCGACCAGATGCTGCGCACCATTTTTGATGTAATATCGAACAATCAAATCCATATTTGGACTTATTTTGGAGCGTAGTTTGGAGTCCGCTTCAAACAAAAAGGGTTTTTTGAAAGCATTATCTAAACGTATTTCTGACTGATCTATACCGTCTTGTTTGATATAATGTACAGAACCTGCATAAATATAGACCTGCACTTTCTCTTGGCTTATCAAGGGGGCTTCGAATAAGATTTTTTCTTGAAAAATGCGTTTGTTCACTTCAAAGTGTTGTTGAGCATTTAAGGTGATTTCCGGGACAGCATCATGTTGGCAGCTTGCCAAAAATATCCCTATAAAAACCAATAAAAGATACTTCATGTAGGGTTTAGGATTTAATAACTAAAGAATTTGGGTATTCATGTATTCGCTTCCTCTAAGACAAAAATGTTACCAAACGATAGTTTCGCCAGTTTTTTATTCATTTTTAATACAATAAATTGATAAATGCCAATCAAAATTCAGAACTTAGACAAACTATCAGCCCCCTATTAATTCTATAATCGATTTTGCTCTTTATGCCACTATCCCAAACATCTCGTTTAGTTGTATCGGTTCTTGTTGTCCTTTTCGGGCTATTAATTTTCTACGTGTTTTTGTTTCAATCTTCCGAGTCGTTGCCACTTCGGCAAGATAGTCCAAGCATAGATACCTTATTGACGCCACCGAATCCACATCAAGGAATTTTTGTAGATAGCAATAATAATACAACCAATATTAGTCTAATCAATGCCAGTTTTTTGCACAATAATAGCCGGAATTATTACGGGAGTAATCCCCCCGATACCCTAGCAATATTGTGGCAACACGATTTGGGTATTGGAGAAACTCGAGTGGGTAAACAAGTTTTTGAGTGGGCAGGTGCAGGTTGGACCGGTCAACCACTTGTCGTAGAAGAAAACGGAGAACTTTATTTAATTCAAGGGGCTTATGATCATCATCTAAAAAAAATTAGGGCATCGGACGGAACCCTTGTTTGGCAATACAAATTTGACGATGTTATCAAGGGTACAGGTTCTTTGTGGATTAACCACAAAGCAACAAGCTTAGAAGATTTCTGTTTGATCATTCAAGGAAGTAGAGCCGGAAAATCGTTGTATTCTGATGCAGTGCCTAGTTTGCGAGCTATATCCTATTTTACGGGCAAAGAACGATGGCGCTTAAACAGTGTTAAAACTAGAAGTTACAGTCGGGATGTCGATGCGTCTTGTCTTTTGCTGAATGATACGGCTTATATCGGTTTAGAAAATGGAATTTTTACGATCTTCAACCCCAATCCTGCAGATACACAATGGCTAGACGGAATGTATCAACCCCAAATCATTAAAAATTCGGATACCCTATATCTTCCTTCTGATATCAAAAAACACGGAGGCAACTTGGTCACAGAAGCATCGCCGGTGCTTTTGGGCAATCGTGTTTATTTAGCTTCCGGCTCGGGGCATATTTGGGGATATCATTTGCACAAGAAAAAAATTGACTGGTCCTATTATATAGGATCGGATATAGACGGAACGCCAACTGTTACCCACGATTCTTGTTTGTTAGTCGCGGTAGAAAAACAATACATAAACGGGAAAGGTGGTGTCTTGAAATTAAATCCCTCTCGAGCGCCACAGCATGCAGCAGAATGGTATTTTCCGGTAGAAAATAAGCTTTATGCTTCTTGGCAAGGAGGCATTATTGGGTCGGCTACAAACAACAGCCGATACTCGGACGATAAGCACTTTAATTTGGCTTGTTTTACGGCAATTGATGGATTCCTTTATGTTATTCATACCGATTCCGTTTCGGTTGATTCTTTTGCTACTTTTACCCCCGAAATACGCCTTCCTCGACCCCGCCTCTTATTTAAATACGAGACAGGACCGGCTATTTCGACCCCATTATTTGTCGAAGACAAAATAATAGCAGCAGGCTACACAGGCACCTATTTGTTTGGGATGGACAGTAGCTCAAATTATCAACTAATTGACCAACAAAATATTCGATGCGAATCAACCCCTTTTGTGTACAACAACAAAATTTATGTAGCTTCTAGAAACCGCTACCTGTATTGTATGGGCCAAGTTTCTCAAAACGGGCAGGATAGTGTACATCTTGTGTCAGATACCCTTAGGCTTCCGCTGTAAATTATCGACATTTTATAGTAAAATTTGGTACGGAAGCTAAAACAAAGTCAGATAAAGTAGTATTTTGAGCATGTTCCACACTATTTCTAACGTCACAAAAGCAAAATATGCTACAATCATTTAAAACCATTTTCATGGTTTTGGGCACCGCTGTGTGGTGCTATTCAGGGCTTCAAGCACAAGAATGGGCAACTAAAATGCAAGACCGTGCTGAAAATGTACATCAAACCATTCAAGACTTTGATCAATATTGGGGCAATCAGCCTTACAAAAGAGGCTATGGATGGAAACAGTTTAAGCGCTGGCAAGATTTCTGGGAACCTAGGGTTTTTCCCCACGGGTTTCGTCCTCCTTTGCAAATGGTCTGGGACGAACACAATGCCTTCAAGCGTAACTACCCTACCAATAATGCAAGCAGTCGCAATGCTAACTGGACCTCATTAGGCCCTGACAATTGGGCAACCTATTCCTACAACCCCGGGCTTGGGCGTGTCAATGTTGTGGCAGAAGACCCCAATAATTCTAATGTTTTGTATGTAGGAACGCCTGCTGGAGGCTGTTGGAAATCTGCCGATGCCGGAGCCACCTGGACAGTACTAACCGATGATTTTCAATCTTTGGGCGTTTCGGCAATTGCTATAGACCCCTCTAACAGCAATACGGTTTATATTGGCACTGGCGACGACGATGGTTCTGATACCTACAGCGTCGGTATGTTTAAGAGTAGCGATGCCGGGGCTACCTGGACAGAAGTTACAACAGGGTCCTCTTCTATATTTGGCAATACTATCTACAAAATATTGATGCATCCAAGTCAAAACAATACCTTATTTATTATCTCTTCTAATGGATGTCACAAAAGTACCGACGGTGGGGCTACCTGGACCCTATTATTGGCTGGGGTTTGGAAAGATATGGAACTCAAGCCTGGCGACCCTAACACCATGTATCTTTCGAACACTACTTTTTATAAAACAACAGACGGCGGTAATTCTTGGAATATAGTCAATACAGGACTTCCCAATTATTTTAGTATCAATCGTTCCGAAATTGCGGTTAGTCCTGCCAATCCGGACTATGTATATTTTTTATGTGGCAAAAATACCAATGCTAGTTTTTTTGGCTTGTATCGTTCTGATAATAGTGGTCAGTCGTTCAATCTTCAGGCCAATAGTCCTAATATTTTTGCTTATGATATGACAGGTTCCGATACAGATGCAGGTCAAAGTTGGTACGACATGGCTTTAACGGTATCTCCGCTCAATGCCGAAGAAATTTATGTAGGCGGTATTAATGTTTGGAAGTCGACCGACGGTGGCTTAAGTTTTACTATCAAGACACATTGGGTTTATCCGCCTTCAGTGGCTTATGTACATGCCGATATACATACTTTAGAATACCTTGGTAATCGCTTGTATTGTGGAAGCGACGGAGGTATTTTTGTTTCGACCAATGGGGGAAATAATTTTACGGATTTGTCTAGTGGATTAAATATTACTCAATTTTATAGTATTGGTGGTTCGGAACAAGTGCCGAACAAAATAATAGGCGGTACCCAAGACAACGGAACCAACATTATGGAAAATGGAACTGCAACACATATTCGAGGGGCGGATGGTATGGTCTGCATAATAAGCCCTAATGATTCTCTGGTGCTGTACACAAGTTCTCAATATGGCAATTTCAGAAGGTCCGACGATGGAGGCTTCAATTTTCAGAGTATTTTCCCCACAGAAGGAGGCAACGGTGCATGGGTTACTCCTTTGGCCATAAACCCCCAAGATAATGACATGTTGTTAGTGGGATACAGCGAGCTGTATTTTTCTTTGGATAAGGGGTTAAGTGATACCAAAATATCAAACTTTAACGCAGGTTTGTTGCGGCATGTTGCAATCGCCCCTTCTGCAGGATATACGCATTTTTATGCGGCTACCTACAATTCTATTTACGCAACCTATGATTCTGGGCAAAACTGGACAGATATCAAAAGTGGTTTGCCCTCAGCAGCGATTAGTTCTATTACTGTCCACCCGACCGACCCGATGCATCTTTGGGTTACTTTCTCGGGCTTTCAAGACGGTCAAAAAATATTTGAGTCTTTCGATGGAGGCAACTCATGGTCGAATATATCGGCAAATTTACCTAATATTCCTGTCAATTGTTTGGCCTATCAAACCGGAGGCGGCTTTTATGTGGGGACCGACTTGGGGGTTTATTACAAAAATAATATCCTAGCAGGCTGGCAGCAATACATGAATGGTTTGCCAAATGTGATTGTCCGTGATTTAGAAATTAACTATACAGCAGGTAAAATCAGAGCCGGTACCTATGGTCGTGGGCTTTGGGAAAGTGCTTTAAGCCCACCAATCACAACAGTCCCAACGGCTAATTTTAGCTACGATAGCAACCAAGCCTGCAGTTCAGATTCCATTCAATTCAACGATGTTTCGGTGGACAATGCACCGGGCTGGACTTGGTATTTTCCAGGAGGGGCACCGGCAAGTTCTACGCTAAGCAATCCCAAGGTGCTATATCCTGCCTCCGGTATTTACTCGGTTACCTTAATTGTTGAAAATCCAATCGGCTACGATACCATTAGCAAATCGGTTGCAATCGAATTTAATCCCAACGAAATAAATTTAGATATTCAATTAGATAATGCAGCCGTAGAAGTATTTTGGAACTTAAAAGACCAAGACGGGGCGACCTTGTTAAATAGTCCTATTTTTGCGTACAGCAATTTGGACAGTCAACGGGTTAGTTACAAAGTTTGTGTCGATTCGGGATGTTTAATGTTAGAGATGTTAGATGTTGGGTCGAACGGATTGTGCTGTGCAAACGGTGGTGGCTTTTATTTGGTGCGAGATGGGAACGGAGACACCCTCGCTTTTGGAAACAATTACACCAATGTGGACAGTGCTTTCTTTTGTGTTAACCAAAGCATTTTATTAGACGCTTCTTTCAATACAGTTGCGGCTAACTGTGGCAATGCTGATGGAAATATAGAGGTAGTAGCAATAGGGGGAGGTGGTCAATATCAGTACAGTATTGATAATGGGAATAGTTTTCAGCAAAGCCCCAATTTTAGTGTAGCAGGGGGAAATTATACCCTAATTGTAGTAGATGGATTAGGGCAACAAATTTCGAGGGCTGTCACGGTCCCGCAAGTCAATCAGCCTGTTGCCGTGGCTTCCGCCAACAGTAGCAGCATTTTTCTTAATCAAGGAGGAATCATCAATCTTTTTAGTACCAATTCGATAGCTGCCTCGACGATTGTTTGGACTTTCCCGGATGCCACGAATTCAAGTTTAGATAATCCAAATTATACTTTTACTGCTGGAGGACAGCAAATGATTATCCTTACTGTGACCAACGGAAATTGTACGGACTCGGATACTTTGCTAGTTGATGTAATTGATAATGTAAACATTGAAAGGATAGCGGAAGCGGCTTCTATCCAAATTATTCCTAATCCTGTTTCGGATAAATTTGAACTAAATTTAAGCTTTGAACAGCTGCAGCAGCGGGTAGAAGTTGTGATTCACAACAGCCTGGGGCAGCAAGTTTTTTGGCAAGCATTAGAAGATGTACAAAGCTACAAGCGTAGCATACACTTTGGCAATCAAGCTGCAGGCTTGTATTGGATAAGTATCAAAAATGAGGCGTTTATCAGAACAAAGCAATTTATTAAACAGTAATGTATTACAGATTTTGCAGTCAAAGCGTCTGCAAAAATGGCAGTTTAATCTTCTTTGGCAATAATTTTGAACTATTTGAATCAAATTTACATTGTTAGAAGGTAACTCAATTTCACTATTAAAAATACAATATGTCGATTTTAAACAAAATATCGGTTCTTTTTGCCTCCGCTTTCTTTTTCGTTTCCACCTCTATTATTCAAGCTCAAGAAGTAGGGGCACAAGGCGATAATTCGCTCGACAAATCATTACTCTGGAAAGTAACCGGTAATGGTATCAAGCCTTCTTATCTTTTTGGAACGATACATATGATTGCTGCCTCCGATTTTTTTTGGGACAAAAACATGGCCAAGGCCTTCAAAAAGTCTAAAAAATTAGTCATGGAAATAGACATGAGTCAGACAATGGCGATGGCGGTGCAGATGATGCAATTAGCGCCTATGCAAGGCGACCAATCGCTGGTCGATTTGTTGTCGGAAGAAGATTATGAAATGGTGAAGAAGTATTTTACCGAAGAAATGAACTCGCAAGAGGCGCAGATGACTTTTGGAATGGCTCAAAACTGGCAGCCTATGTTGTTGCAATCGCTACTGTACAAAGAAATGATCGAGGGGCCGGTCAAAATGTATGAAATGGAATTGACCGGAATGGCTAGAAAAGCAGAGATGTCTTTTGGAGGCTTAGAAACAGTGGCCGAACAAATGGCGATTTTTAATACAATACCCTACAAAGAACAAGCTAAGGCCTTGGTAGAAATGATTCAGAATATCAAAAAAGGCGAATCAGGGGCTAACGAATTTGCCAAAATGGTCGAAAAATACAAGCAGCAGGATGTAGACGGAATGCTTGTTGCGATGCAGGGCGATTTGGATGAAATGGGCAATCAGGATGCTATGCTGGACAACCGCAACAAAAAATGGATACCACAGATTGCTGAAATGTCGAAAGAAATGTCGGTTTTTTATGCGGTAGGTGCAGGTCATCTCGGGGGGCAGAATGGTGTTATCCGTTTGTTGCGAAAAGAAGGATATAAGGTGGTGGCGGTTCAATAAGTAAAATAGAATACTATGAAAAATTCAAAAAAATGTCCTAAATGTAATGCT
>CAJQQM010000209.1 GCA_905480485.1 uncultured Aureispira sp. | reverse complement strand
GTGGCTTTCCAAACTTGCGGATTGGGGAGTAGGCGCCTGCCTTGCTGACGATATGGGATTGGGTAAAACAGTACAAGCCTTGGCCATCATATTAGAACGAAGTTCGGAGGGGCCAAGTTTGGTAGTGGCACCTGCTTCGGTATGTAGAAACTGGATTAAGGAAATTGACAAATTTGCTCCATCGTTACAGGCTACATTGTTTGGTGAAAATAATAGAAGAAAAACAATTGCTGCTGCCTCGGCCAAAGAAGTATTGGTGTGCACCTATGGCTTGCTACAATCTGAAAGTCAACTCTTTTCAGAAAAAAAGTTTACGACCATTGTTTTGGACGAAGCGCAAGCTATTAAGAACAATACTGCGAAACGCAGTAAAGCAGCCATGAAACTACAAGGGGACTTTAAAATAATCACCACCGGCACCCCTATTGAAAATCATTTGGGGGAGCTATGGAATTTATTCCGTTTCATCAACCCCGGGCTATTAGGCAGTAGCAAATGGTTTAGAAACAGATTTGCCTTACCCATAGAAAAAGAAAAAGACCAAGAGACTCAAGAACAACTGCAGCTTTTAATCAAGCCTTTTATTTTGAGAAGAAATAAAAAAGATGTCTTGAAAGAATTACCTCCCAAAACAGAAGTTGTACTTAGCGTACAGCTTCCAGAGAAAGAAAAAGCCTTTTATGAGGCACTTCGAAGGGATGCTTTAGCGCACCTCAAAAATAACGGCGAAGTCAATGCAGGGACCAAACACCTTAAAGTACTTGCACAGTTGATGCGTTTAAGGCGTGCATGCTGTAGCCCTAAGCTAGTACAGCCCGAAACAGATATCAAGGGAGCTAAGTTGGAACTTTTTGGTAAAACAATTCTTGAGATCATCCAAAACGGACATAAAGCGCTCGTTTTTAGTCAGTTTGTAGGTCATTTGAGAATCATTGAAGAATATGTAATTGAACAAGGGATTGAATACCATTACCTAGATGGACAAACTCCTACCAAAAAAAGGCAAGAGCGTATTGATGCCTTTCAGAGTGGGTTGGGCAAACTATTCCTAATCAGTCTTAAAGCCGGAGGTACAGGATTAAATCTAACCGCTGCCGATTATGTTATTCACATGGACCCTTGGTGGAATCCTGCCGTTGAAGATCAGGCGTCGGACCGTGCCCATCGAATTGGGCAAACAAAACCCGTAACGGTATATCGACTCATAACGGAAGATACCATCGAAGAAAAGATTATTAAATTGCATGAGAACAAACGAGAATTAGCGGACTCTTTGCTTAAAGGAACGGACGCAAGCTCTAAATTGACGGCCGACGACCTATTAGAACTTATCAAAAGCCACTAAACAGTCCAAACCATGCATTTGCTATATTATTAATAATATTAATAATATTTAGAGCCTATACGCATCGCAATAATAACCAAAGCCCATACTTTTGCAATTTACTGTTCTTCAGCCACTTAAAAAACAGCAACAGCCTTAGATTGCTGCTCCTAAAGCAATTCAAGGAAAGGTACATAAACAGCGGTTTTTTTTTGGACAAAACGAATTGTTAAAACTTGCAAATCTTTCAAAAAAATGTATCTTTGCACCTTGATTACATTTACAATTAATTAAAATATTAACGAATCATTCTATGGATAATTTAATTTTAGTACCAATAGCCCTTTCTTTAGTAGGTTTGGTATTTATGTTTATAAAAATGCAATGGGTAAAAAAACAAAACCCAGGAAACGAAAAAATGGTCGGTATTTCAAAAAGTATCAAAGAAGGCGCTCTTGCTTTCTTAAATGCTGAGTACAGGCTGCTTGCTATGTTTGTATTGATTGCTTCAATCGCTTTATTTGGGATTTCTGTTTTGGTAGACACGACACATTGGACAATAGTTCCAGCCTTTATCGTGGGTGCAATTTTCTCTGCTGTAGCCGGTAATATCGGAATGAGAATTGCTACTGACGCAAATACTAGAACAACACAAGCTGCTCGTACAAGTTTGCCTGAAGCACTAAAAGTTGCTTTTGGCGGTGGTACTGTAATGGGCTTGGGTGTTGCTGGATTGGCCGTACTCGGATTGAGCCTGTTTTTCATGATCTTTCTAGGTATGTTTATGGGTGCTGAAGCACCTGCTGGTGTTGCAGACCCCTTTTATTACCAAATGACAATGGCATTGGAATCGTTGGCTGGTTTCTCTTTAGGGGCTGAGTCAATTGCTTTGTTTGCACGTGTTGGAGGTGGAATCTATACTAAAGCTGCAGATGTTGGAGCTGACTTAGTAGGAAAAGTAGAAGCAGGTATTCCTGAAGATGACCCACGTAACCCTGCAACAATTGCGGATAATGTTGGTGACAACGTAGGTGATGTAGCGGGTATGGGGGCTGACCTTTTTGGTTCTTATGTAGCAACTGTTTTAGCTTCAATGGTTTTAGGTAACTATGTCATCCGAGACATTTCTATGGCTTCTGGCACTCCATTTACTGACGATTTTGGAGGAATGGGACCTATCCTATTACCTGTTATGATTGCTGGTGTTGGTATCGTTGCTTCTATTATTGGAACATTCTTTATTAAAGTAAGTTCTAATGATGCAAAAGAAGCTGAAGTACAAAAAGCCTTAAACATTGGTAATATTGTTTCAATCGTTCTGACTGTTGCATCTTCTTTTTTCTTAGTATCATGGATGTTGCCGGAAGAAATTCAAATGGTATTTTACGGAGAAAACTTGGTGGATGGTGTTGCACAGCCACTAGCTGTTTCTAGTATGAATGTTTTCTTTGCAACTTTAGTTGGATTGGGTGTTGGCTATTTAATATCTGCTTTCACGGAGTATTATACTGCTATGAATAAAAAACCAGTTATGTCTATTGTAGAAAACTCTGCAACAGGTGCTGGTACTAATATTATAACTGGATTATCAGTAGGTATGATGTCTACTTTTTCTTCTGTTATTCTTTTTGCGCTTGCAATATCAGGTTCTTATGCTTTAGCTGGTTTTTACGGTATCGCAATTGCTGCTTCAGCAATGATGGCTACTACAGCGATGCAATTAGCAATTGATGCTTTTGGTCCTATCGCTGATAATGCAGGTGGTATTGCTGAAATGAGTGAATTGCCTAAAGAAGTGCGTCAAAGAACAGATATCTTAGATGCTGTAGGAAATACTACTGCTGCAGTTGGTAAAGGTTTTGCTATTGCTTCTGCCGCCCTAACTGCCTTGGCTTTATTTGCCGCTTATGTAACCTTTACGGGTATCGATGGTATCAACATCTTTAAAGCACCTGTTTTGGCAGCATTGTTTGTGGGTGGAATGGTTCCCGTTGTTTTCTCTGCTTTAGCTATGAAATCTGTTGGTAAGGCTGCGATGGAAATGGTGATGGAAGTACGTCGTCAGTTCAAAGAAATTCCTGGCATCATGGAAGGTACAGGAACACCTGATCACGAAAAATGTGTTGAAATTTCAACCAACGCCGCTTTGAAAGAAATGGTTTTGCCGGGTGCTTTGACTATTTTTACGCCAATTCTTATAGGATTAGGATCTGGTTTACTAACCAATAACTGGTCTCTTGCCGCTGAAATTCTTGGTGGATATATGGCTGGTGTTACCGTATCTGGTGTGGTTTGGGCTATCTTCCAAAACAATGCAGGTGGCGCTTGGGATAATGCCAAAAAATCATTTGAAGCCGGTGTGATGATTAATGGTGAAATGACTTATAAAGGGTCTGACGCGCACAAAGCAGCGGTTACCGGTGATACTGTAGGTGATCCGTTCAAAGACACTTCTGGTCCGTCTATGAACATCTTAATTAAATTAACTTGTTTGGTAGGTTTGGTGATCGCGCCATTGATGGCCGACCATTCTACACACGATGAAGTTCCTGCCGAATCAACTGGTCAAATAGAAGATGCCAAAAATAATCCTATTGGTGAAGCTACTTTCAAAGCTGAAGAATTTGATTACTCAGAAATTAAATAGCTATTGGTAAGATAATTTAATCAATATATAATTTTTTAAAGTCCCTTTTGTATTATTGCAAAAGGGACTTTTTTTAGCATAAATCTACACAATGAATATTGAAAATATTTGCCTGAAGGCATGTGAGGAAATCAATGATATTTCAAATTTTTTGAAGGCTGAATTGGGTAAGGTAGCCACTACATCTATTGAAATCAAAGAACGTAATCATTTAGTCAGTTACGTAGACAAACAATCCGAACAGCTATTGATTGACAGCTTATCTAAAATAGTACCGCAAGCTGCTTTTTTGGTTGAGGAGGCCACTGTTGCACACGAAAAAAAGGATTGGCAATGGATTATTGACCCTTTAGATGGTACCACCAATTTTTTACATTCTCTACCTTTCTTTTCTATTTCCGTTGCTTTACAGCACCAAGGAAAAACGGTTTTAGGTATTGTACATTCCATTATGCAAAACGAGCTATTCTACAGCTTTGGTCAACAAAAAGCCTTTATGAACAACCAACGAATTCAGGTAAGTCCAACCAGCCTATTGGAAGATGCACTATTGGCTACAGGATTTCCCTATTATGACTTTGAGCATATAGATGCCTATTTGGCTATGATTAAACCCTTGATGCTTAAAACTAGGGGGCTACGTCGATTTGGTTCAGCAGCTTTAGATTTGGCATATGTGGCTTGCGGACGTTTTGATGGTTATTTCGAATACAGCTTATCGCCCTGGGATGTTGCTGCAGGTGCATTTATTGTACAACAAGCTGGTGGGCAAGTCGGTGATTTCTCTAATGGCAATAATTATATTTTTGGGAAAGAAATTGTTGCTGGAAATCCCAATATTTATAATTATTTGATAGAATCCACTAATAATTTTTTTAATAAATCGTAACTTTCAGCCCCGTAAGAACTTTTGAACTATCAAATATCAACATCTATGGACTTAATGGAAGAACTCAAGCAGTATATGGAGGCGAATAATTTCGAACGCTTTCAACCTAGAGAACTCTACGAACCGTTGGATTATATTTTGTCACTTGGAGGTAAGCGAATTCGCCCGTTGCTTACCCTTATGGCCTGTCGGCTTTTTACCGACAAAGTAGACCAAGCTTTGCCTGCTGCCTACGCTATTGAAGTTTTCCACAATTTCTCTTTATTACACGACGATATAATGGATGAGTCTCCTATCAGACGTGGAAAGGCAACTGTTCATAAAAAATACGACACCAATACCGCTATTCTGTCGGGTGATGTTATGTTGGTATACGCTTATGAATACTTAAGCAAAGTCCCGACTGAACACCTTCCTTCTGTTCTAAAAACATTCAACGAAGTCGCTATAGGTGTTTGCGAAGGACAGCAGATGGATATGAATTTTGAAAAGCAAGAAGAGGTAGCAGAACAAAGCTATCTAAAAATGATCGAACTCAAGACCTCAGTTTTGCTATACGGCGCTATGAAGATAGGGGCAATTATTGGAGGTGCATCTGAAGAAGAAGCAGAACTAATCGGCGCTTTTGGCCGAAATACAGGTATTGCCTTTCAATTACAAGACGACTATCTTGATAGCTTTGGGAAGCAAGCAAAAGTGGGTAAAAGAATTGGAGGTGATATTCTCCAAAACAAAAAAACTTACCTGGTTATTACAGCGATGCAAAAAAGTAATCAAAAACAATTGAAACACCTTAAAACCTTACTTAGTCAAACCGTTGAACGCGAAAAGGAAGAGGATAAAATAGAGGAAGTAAAATCAATTTTTAGAGCGCTTGACATTCCCAACGAAATGGAAAAAGTGATTCATTTTTACAGCAATAAGGCCATCGAAAACTTAGAGGCTACACATTTATCAGAACAACAGAAAAAACCGTTGCTCAATCTCTTGGAAAAGTTAATGCACCGAGAACATTAGTCTTTATCATAAATAACAGAAAAAGCTGCATAAAAAATATTTTATGCAGCTTTTTATTTACAACGAAATCTATTTTCGCTTACTTGTATACTTTATCTTCCCAGTTCCAAGTCATTTTACGTGACTTACCTTTAAGACTAGCATCTAATTTCTTAGAAAATTGCTTTTCTCTGATACGTGCAGACTTACCCGTCAATTCACGTAGGTAATAAAGGCGTGCGCGACGAACGTTACCTTTTTTAAGGTTCTTAACAGAAGCAATTGCTGGAGAATTGAATGGAAAAATACGCTCAACACCAACTCCGTGAGATATTTTACGTACTGTAAATGTTTTGGAAGTTCCTGTTCCTTTAATTTGGATTACATCTCCACGGAAAATCTGAATACGTTCTTTTGAACCTTCAATAATTCTATAACTTACCGCAACTGTATCACCTGATTTAAAGAAATCCATCTCGGTTAAATCGCGAGCAGTATTTTGGTGTACAAAGTCTATTAGATTACTCATTACTATATATTTTTATATGCTAATTTTTGAACTATTGCTTACAAAGCGTTGGCAAAGATAATATTAATTTTGAAATAACCACGTATTATTTCCAAAAAAGTTTAAATCGTGTAGAAAAAAACAGGCTTGTACATACAAAAGCAGGACTACCAAGGCAGTCCTGCTTTTTGCGAACCCTAGAGTTCTATTTATTTGTCTACTTCCTCAAATTCAACATCAGTAACGTCTTCACTTTCGCCGTTATCTTCTTGTGCTGGATTTTCAGCAGTATTATTTTGAGCCTGAGCATTTGGGTCCATATTTTGAGTAGCTGCAGCCCATGCCGTATTTACTGCTTCTAGACCTCTATTAATAGCATCAACATCTTGACGCTGATGTGCTTCTTTCAATTGTGTAACCGCTGCTTCAATTTCAGCTTTTGCTTCGGCTGGAATTTTATCTCCGTATTCTTCCAATTGTTTTTCAGTCTGAAAGACGACAGAATCAGCTTCGTTGATCTTATCGATATTCTCCTTCGTTTTTTTATCGGCTTCAGCATTAGCTTCGGCTTCGTTTTTCATACGTTGGATTTCATCATCCGAAAGACCGGTAGATGCTTCTATACGAATCGACTGTTCTTTACCTGTTTTGTTCTCTTTAGCAGACACTTTTAAGATACCATTTGCATCGATATCAAACGTAACTTCAATTTGTGCTTCTCCCCTACGCATTGGTGGAATTCCATCCAAATTGAATCGACCAATAGAACGATTATCTTTCGCCATTGGGCGTTCTCCTTGCAAGACGTTAATTTCTACAGAAGGTTGATTGTCTTGTGCCGTAGAAAAAATTTGTGACTTAGAAGAAGGGATAGTTGTATTTGCTTCTATTACTTTAGTGAAAACGCCGCCCATAGTTTCGATTCCAAGTGACAAAGGAGTAACATCTAACAATAGTACATCTTTAACATCACCACTCAAAACACCTCCTTGAATAGCAGCACCTAAGGCAACTACCTCATCAGGATTAACAGAACGGTTAGGCTTCTTGTTAAAGAACTTTTCTACCGCTTCTTGAATAGCTGGTATTCTTGTAGAACCGCCCACCATGATTACTTCATCAATTTCTGACAAAGACAAACCGGCATCTTCTAATGCTTGCTTGCAGGGCCCAACCGTGCGTTGAACTAAATCATGTGCTAACTGCTCAAACTTTGCTTTAGTCAAAGAACGTACTAAGTGCTTGGCACCTGATGGCCCGAAAGAAATGTACGGTAAGTTGATATCCGTACTATTTGAAGAAGACAACTCAATCTTTGCTTTTTCTGCAGCATCTTTCAAACGCTGCAAAGCTTCAGGATTGCCCGACAAATCTTCACCTTCTTGGTTTTTGAATTCTTCCATCAACCAGTTCATAATTACTCTATCGAAGTCGTCACCACCCAAATGTGTGTCACCGTTGGTAGATTTTACTTCAAAAACACCTCCGCCAAGCTCAAGTACCGAAACATCAAAGGTTCCACCACCCAAATCATAAACAACTATTTTCATATCTCTATCGCCCTTATCAAGACCATAGGCCAAAGCTGCTGCGGTAGGTTCGTTGATAATTCTACGCACATTCAATCCTGCAATCTCTCCGGCTTCTTTGGTAGCTTGACGTTGAGAATCATTAAAGTAAGCAGGAACTGTAACTACCGCTTCTGAAACATCTTGTCCTAGATAATCTTCCGCTATCTTTTTCATTTTCTGTAAAACCATAGCAGAGATTTCTTGAGGCGTATATTCTCTGTCTTTAATTTTAACCCTTACAGTATCGTTATTCCCTTTCATAACCTCATAAGGCATCATGGATGCTTCATCCGAAATTTCACTGTAACGAACGCCCATGAAACGTTTGATGGACATAATCGTGTGGGTTGGGTTGGTAATTGCCTGACGTTTGGCAGGGTCACCAATTTTGCGCTCTCCATTGTCTAGAAAACCAATAATAGAAGGTGTTGTTCTTTTTCCTTCATTGTTGGTAATTACCACAGGTTCGTTACCCTCCATAACTGCAACACAAGAGTTAGTTGTACCTAAGTCTATACCAATTATTTTACTCATAATATTTATGTTAAAGTTTAAAATTAAATTCCTAAAAATATTTTGACCCAGAAGGTCACTTTTCAAATAGCAAGGGATATACCATTTTTAAAAAAATGAAATATTGACACTTTTATCATCAAAGCACTTCAATTTGACTGCCAAGTCAATGTCATTCTGTCAAAATGGCTTTAATTCATGGCACAAAAGTCAGTTGTCCTTAAGAATCGGCACAAAAAAAAGACCCAAATTTATGTTAAATCCGAGTCTTTATTCTTTTATAGGGAATCCTTAATTACAAGCTGTCACATTTTCGAATCCTAAATTGATAGTGTAGCTGCTAAATTTAAAATGTTCGATAGACAAATCAGATAATTGCATCATTCGAGGATAGTTTAGACGGTCTTTGCGTTCTAATCTTCCACCGGTGGCGAATACACCAAAACCACCTTCAACATTTGAATAAGGGTCGGCAGGATACAAACCACCTACAAAACCTTCATTCGCTTGCCTTGCCTCGATATAAAGTTTTAAGCTTTCAGAACCACCATCGATGTATATTTCAACCTTTCCAGCGCAGCGTCTAAGATTTGTTCCCGTAACATCCGACAAGTTGGCGCCTACATAACGATAAAAGGATTCACCGCTAAGTGTTTTTTTGGTCAAACTTGCATCTGATGGTACAAAATCACTAATAGCTTTCCATTCTAAAGATTTATCAGAACGTGTCCCACCGATTTCGTTACCATTATTATCTATTTGATATTCTTGATAATGAAAAAGTACTTTGTAATCGTAAATTGACGCGAATCCATTACCGGTCATAGCAACCGCTAAATTAGCGTACACTTCTTCATTCTGCGAATTGATAGTACGCCACGATAAAGGATAAAAAGGCTGAACAGAAACCGTTGGCTGCGTATAAAAGTCATCGTTTGTACTTGTATAAACAGATTCGGTATAGGACCAAAAAACATTGTTGGTTTTTTGATTATCAATTTTAAGCAATAAAGGACGCTCAATAACGCCAAGCATTTTGTACGCATAAGCAGGATTGTTGGCAAAAATACCGGTATCGCGCACTACTCCTTCGTCTATGAGGTTAACACGTTCAAGCGGATAAGGCCAAGGCACAGTATCTCCATTAACGATGTGAAACATAGTAATGTCTACATCTGCAGGGTCAAAATAAAGTGAATCAGAAATTTGTGCCACTTCGTATGCACTTTTATTAGGCGGCAAATAGGCACGTTCGATTCTGATGTAAGAGACACTGTCCTGATTGCTAACTACAGCATAAACAACCGGAATATCTTTCCATAATCCAACTACTTCTACTTCATTGCTACAGCTCGATTGTGTTAATATTATAACGAAAAGCGTTAGCGTCAAAAAAATTAAATTTTTCATCCTTACTGATTATATAGTTAAGTACAGTCGAAACTGCTTTTTTGCAAAATTTGAACAAAACTAACCAATAAGTTTGAAGATTTAGTAATGATTGTGCAATAAAAAGGTAATATTTGTACTGACATTCTCTTAAAGGAGCAATTTTAATACTAAATCTGCTATTTTTAGACTTTTGACCCTGACATTTACAAGACATACTTATTAATAATCTGAACACAAAAACGAGTACTTCATGTCTATTCACAAGCCAGTCAAAAAAATCACAACGCATGTTTTAATCGCCATGAAAAGGCGCTTGGAAAAAATATCGATGCTCACAGCCTATGATTATTCAATGGCTAGAATTTTGGATGCTGCCGGTATTGATATACTATTAGTAGGTGATTCTGCCTCAAATGTAATGGCTGGACATGAAACTACCCTTCCAATTACCCTTGATCATATGATCTATCATGCACAATCTGTTGTTCGTGCTGTAGACCGTGCATTCGTTGTTGTCGATTTGCCTTTCGGTTCTTACCAAGGGAATTCTAAAGAAGCATTGGCCTCGACTATTCGCATTATGAAAGAATCCGGTGCACATGCCGTTAAATTAGAGGGAGGAATTGAAATCAGTGAATCAATTAGTAGAATCCTTAGTGCTGGCGTACCGGTTATGGGTCACCTAGGTCTAACGCCTCAATCGATCTATAAATTTGGCACCTATACTGTTCGTGCAAAAGAAAAAGCCGAAGCAGATCAATTGTTGAAAGATGTAAAACTTCTCGAAGAATTAGGATGCTTTGCCATCATTCTTGAAAAAATACCAGCATCTTTGGCTAAAAGAGCAGCAGAATCTGTTTCTATACCGGTTATAGGCATTGGTGCGGGCCCTGATGTAGACGGACAAGTATTGGTTACACATGATATGCTAGGAATTACCAAGGACTTTCAACCTCGTTTTTTACGTCGATACCTAGAGCTTTTTGACGATATTAAAATTGCCACCAAACAATATATCAACGATGTTCGTTCTGGTGATTTCCCTAATGAAAATGAGCAATATTAAACCCCGTTGGATAGCATGAATACATCCGAACCTAAAAAATTGTTTCCTTGGCTCAAAACCATGCTCTTTATACTCGGTCTTTGTTTGGTATTTGCTAGCCTTGTAGCTGCTTATATTTATAATGTAGTATATGGCAAGAACGGAGTTCTAGACAGCGATAAAGTTTTGGTCATTCCTCAAAATTGTTCAGTAGACCAACTTAGTGGTATTTTAATTAGAGATGGCATTATTAACGATGCTTTGAGTTTTAAAATTTGTGCTACCTATTTAATGTCTTTTAATCCTAAAGCAGGACAATACGCATTGCCTAAAGAACTCTACTCGAATAGACAAATTATTCAAAAACTCAGAGGCAGCCAATTAGCAATTAGGCTCACTTTTCATAATTTTAGAAAAAAAGAACAATTAGCTGCTTATGTTGGCAGGAATATTAGTGCTGATTCTACTGCGCTTATGGGACTTTTGAACAACGATTCATTTTTGGCCAAATATGGCTATACCCTTGAAAATGTCCTCAGTCTATTTATACCAAACACCTACGAAGTTTACTGGAACTGTACGGCTATGGATTTCTGGAAAAGGATGCTGGAAGAACACGAACGATTCTGGAACAAAGAAAGACTAGCTAAAGCAAAAGCACTCAATTTGAATCCGGCAGAAGTGTATACTTTGGCATCAATTGTTGAATGTGAAAGTCAGTACAAACCCGAAAGAAAAAGGATTGCAGGTGTATATTTAAACAGGCTTCGCAAGAAAGGATGGAAAATGGAAGCAGACCCTACAGTGGTGTATGCTGTCGGTGATTTTAGTTTAAAACGTGTATTAAACGTGCATCTTGAAATTGACTCCCCCTACAATACTTATAAATATGCAGGGTTGCCTCCGGGACCTATTTATATGGCCTCTATACATGCAATTGACGCTGTTTTAGATTTCGAACAACACGATTATATGTTTTTCTGCGCAAAACCTAGAGCGGACGGCGAAGTGCACGCACATGCATTTGCCAAAACACATCGCAGCCATGTTAATAATGCTAAAAAGTATTGGCGATGGCTTAGAAAACAAAACTTGTAGGGAAGTACTTTTTTTAATTGTTTGAAGGAAGTATTACCTGACTCGACTCCAAAAGACGTATAATCTCGTCCTCTTGTTCTTGCATTTCAACAAGACGTTGATTCCTCCACCAAATAAAGCCTACAACACTAATAAGTAGATAAGGAATCATTAATAAATAAATGATGCCCTTGTTGAGAC
>CAJQQM010000208.1 GCA_905480485.1 uncultured Aureispira sp. | reverse complement strand
CAAACTTTTTTCCCTATTTCGCCAACAATACCTATCAGAACTTTTACATAGATTTATTATATCAATATATTTTGCTTTATAGCCCTTGATATTTCAAAATTATTAATTGATACAAATGCCTTTTGTTTAATGAAGCATGCTAAGGCTGCGATGCAACAACACTAAGAACAACAGCCACTCAATAGAGCAGCCTTTACTCAATTAGGTAATTCTATCAGTATTCGCCCACGCAGCTTTGAAATCAATGTTCAAGCCTTACCTTTTTGTTAAAAAAAGGCCGATGCCTTCTAACAATCATTTTTAAATGTTTGAAGAACAATCGAACGGCAGTCTAAACCATATAATTCCCACAAATAAATTTATTTTCATATTAAAATATTTTTTCAAAAAAGAAATTTTATTTCAAAATGAAATAAATGCATTCTATTATGGCATTAAATTCAATTAATAAATATTCATAAAGCACTAATTATCAGTATATATTTATCTGGCACGTTATTGTTAATGGTATAAGCAACAAGTTATTTCACAAATACCTACTATTTTTATTACAGTTTCGTACACGCTCGAGGATGTAGTTTTTAGCACTACTAGAGTAAAATAATTAAAATAGTTGCATGCATGAAACGATGTTGTTTATCAAACTAAAATACTATAAATAAGAACTGCACAAAGTAGACCTTTACTTTTCGGTGCTATCTCGAACTCCTCGCCCAAGACCTTTTACTAATCCTTCGCAATAAGCAAATTCCTATCGCTCGTTTTGCCATCCCCTGCACGAAAGGCCTCTCAATGTGCCAAAAGGGCAAAAAAAAGCGCACTTCCAAATACAAACTAATTTTCAAAATTAAAATTTTGTTTCATTATGAAAATCAGTCGTGCCTATTTGAAATAATATTAAATAATTTCATCTGTATAAATCACTGAAATATAACCATTTTAGTCTTGGCACGTTCTAGGTAATAGAGTAGGCAACATCTGTTATATAGCTTACACTATTCTGATATAGTTTCGTACACACTCGAGGATGTAGTTTTTAGCACTACTAGAGCAAAATAAAAGAATCGCAAGCCTAATAACAATAAATAAACATCACCGTAGCAATTTTTTAGTCAAACAAGCTTTTACAATGTTCACCACAAAGCCCACTCAAGATTATCGAAATTTCTTCTAAGATAAATTATCGAACCGAAAGCACAGCCCGCTTGACAAACAATGGCCGTAGTTGCTGATTCCACAAATAGACTTTAAGCACATCGCCCCTCTGCAAATTATTTGGCAATACAAAACTTCCTTTTACGTCTATCCACGCATCAACAACTTGATGCCCTTCTCGAACCATTTTGGCTTCTATCGGCTGCCCTTTCCAATACACGGCTTTATTATTGCGTTCTACAGATACTACAAGCTGCGTAGATTGGCCATAAAATCGTATCTTCTCTGCTCGATTGGCCACTAAACTTACCTTTATTTCATGCCCTCCTTGTATGGTTGAATCGGACAACAATTGAGTATAAATGGTTAGAAACGAATAAGCTTTTGGCTGATTAACTACAACAGCACTTTTCAGATTTTGATAACTGCTATCTTGCAGCCATTCTCTATCGGCCGACGCCTTAACAAAGTCGCGCTGCAGTAGGGTCTTGAATTCTGACGATAAAGTTTGTTGCGCTTCTTTTCTTATCCAACGTTCTATTTTTAAATTATCCATCAGTAAAGGCCCTCCGTAAGGATTGTACAAATATACTTTGAGTTGGTCGCCGGCAATTATACTATCGGGCACATCTGACCATATGACGATATTTTCCCAATGATTGACAAGATGTCGGTGGTATTGCTTCAGCCAATCTACAACAGGATATTGCTGATAACTGATGGTCGAATCTTGTCGATGCCAACTTACAACCACAGTTCCTTTTGTATTTTCATAACCCAAAATATCGTCTGCAGCCTTGTACAAATCCATACTAATCCGAAAACACTGTTGGTTGCTTGGTGTTTTTACGAATGCTTGCAGGCCTGGACTAAACTGACGAATATTATCGATTCGAAACACAAAGCCCGGAAGTGCATCTTTATTACTTTGCAAATAGGCATCGACATCTCCATCAGCAGGTAGTTGATTAAAATCATTTTCATATATCAAACAATCAAAATCAAGGCCTTTTGCTGTGTCTACAGGTATCGGCAGTTGAATGGCAGAAGAAGTCGATTCGCTTGGAACCTGACAGCTTATTAGTGCTAAAAAAGTACTTAATAGAATGCCCCTATAAACGATTAAAGAAAATAAATTGGATTTCATTCTCAAGAAAAAATATTTGACTGCATCATTGAATTGATAATCGCTCCACAAATACAGCGATTCTTCGATAAGTTAGTTATTTTTGTTAATATAGTAAAAAAATAAGCATATTGACCCGTCCGGCCCCCTTAAACGCCGTACACTTTTAAGCTACTTAAGCATGAAACTACTGATAAAATTAAGCCTACTGTACTGTGTGATTGCTCTTCATTCCTGCGCCTACCAAACAATTGGAGTTCGATACGAAGGTCGTTTGGTCGAACGCTATCAAATAGACCGCAAAACCAAAGAGCGTCATGGTTTTTATAAACTGTACCACAGCAATCGTAAAGTTGCTTTAGAACACAATTACATACAAGGCAAACTCGATGGCGTCGAAAAAATTTATCATGAAAACGGTGCCCTTGCCGGAATCTTACCGCTCAAAGATGGCAAATATGATGGTCATTTTACGTATTATTACATCAACGGTAGCATCAAACAAGATGGCTATTACAAAGAGGATAAAATCAAGGGTGATTTGAGCAGCTACCATCGAAATGGAAAACTTAAAGAAATTGTACGCATGCTCGATAATGAAGAAAATGGTCCCTTTAGAACATACAGCAAAAATGGAGTATTGATCAAACAAGGCAACTACCGTTCGAATGGCGAAGAAGCTCTTGAACATGGGTTGATTTATGAATATGACCCCGAAAATATGCGATTGCTTTCCAAAAAAATCTGCAAGGATGGTTATTGTTGCAGCACCTGGGAACGCGATAAAGGCTATCTTCGACCTAGCACTAGCCTTTGCGATGAAATTATGACAAAAAATTAAGTTGTAGGCGCACACTAATTTCTTTAAGAATGCAGCATCGTCTGTGCGAGCACCTGCAAGGCTAGCTTAGCCGTAGTATACCGCTTATCTATTACTTGCTAAAACATTCAAAAACGAACCGCTCGATCAAATTTAGGTAATAAGAATGGTCGAGAAGCTTAGTGTTATTGTAAAAAAATCAAATAATTTTGTAAAATTGGTTACATTCGGTGCTTCGTTTACGTCTTTATATATAATGTGCATCTTTATCGCTTTACGTACCAAGTTTTAAATACATGAAATTAATTATTGTTGTCTTATTTTGCTTGCTCGCTCAATTTGGTCATGGTCAAATTGGAGGCAACAGCACCTATGATTTTTTAAGACTTTCAAATTCGGCACGCATCACCTCCTTAGGTGGCAGCTTGATAACAGTACGTGATGGTGATCTAAGTTTGGCTTATCACAATCCTGCTGCCCTGAATCCCGCTATGCATCGACGTCTTGTCTTCAGTCAAAGCACGCACATGGGTCCGACACACGGCTATGTAGCCTATGGCCACTGCATCGATCAATTCAAAAAGCCTTTTATGGTGCACGGTGGATTGCAATATATTAGTTATGGAGAGTTTGAAAACAAAGATTTGAGCGGCATGTCTACCGGCACTACAAGCGCGGCAGAATATGCACTCAACCTTGGGGCGGGCTATCAAATGAGTCGTTTTTTGTCGGTTGGAGCTAACATGAAAACAATACTATCTTACCTAGGAGATTATAATTCAACCGGCATGGCATTCGACGCTGCACTGATGTTTGCCGATACCGCAAAACACATCAACCTCACTTTTGCGCTCAAGAATATGGGAACTCAATTTTCGACTTATGCACGAAATGGCAACATGGAACCCCTTCCTTTCGATATGCAAATAGGGGTTTCGCATAAACTCAAATATATCCCCCTTCGTTTTTCGGTCATCATGCACAATTTACATCGATGGGGCATCGTTTATGACGACCCTAATAACCAAGATGACCAAGCTATTTTTACGGACAACAACCAAAGTCAAAACAACACAGCAGTTAAAGTAGTTGACGATATTTTCCGTCATTTTATTTTCAATTTAGAATTGCTATTTGGCAAAAAAGGCAAACCCGAAATATTACGACTTGCAGCAGGATACAATCATATGCGACGCGGCGAATTAAGTTCCTCCTCTGTCAACGATTTAGCCGGCTTTTCTTTTGGCATTGGTATCCGTGTCAAACAGTTTCAAATTGACTACGGCTTTGGCAGCTATCACTTTGCTGGCGCAGCCCATCATTTTGGCATTTCAGTTAATTTAGACGAGATTCTCAAGGGGGCTTACCGCAAAAAGAAATAGATAAAGTTAATCCTTTTAATTGTAAGCAAACAATTACAAATGCATGCCCTGTCAAAGTGCTTTAACGCTTTGTGCTATCTTGTTTATCCTTCACCTACTTACAACCTTCAACTACCCTTTATTAAGAATATAATTTTATTGCTAATAGCTCGATATGCTGTGCTTTTGTGCGATTTTGCATTAGACTAACACAAGTAAATCATGGTCATTACATAATTACACAATGCTTAAATGTGGTATTTCATTTCTATTTTATCGTCTATAATCGTCTATTTAATAAACTTTTTCGTATATTTTACTTCTAATTACGGAATATTATGAAATTAGACCAATACCCTATAACTATAGATTGGAAGCTGCTACAAGTCATCAATCAAATAGAACGATTTGATGCACAATGGCCCTACCTCAAAAAAAAGGAAGATAGTTACCTATTCGCCCTAGAACAAAACACCCTACAACAATCTTTTGCCAGCTGTTGCCGTATGCACAATTATGCAATGCATGAACGGGAAGCAAGGCTAATTATTCAACAAAACAACCCGTACACACTATCTGAAAAAGCCCTTAAAAAAGCCTATGGATACTACGAGTGTAAAACATGGATACAACAATTGTATTTATCCCTTAGCTTATCTGAAAATACGATTAAAACGATTCACACAAAATTGTTGCGTTATAGCGAGCAAGACTATCTAAAAAAAGGGAATTACATCAGCCAAAAGACCAATCAAAAAACCACTTTCTTTGGCCTCAACAAAAAGGGATTCAAAACAACCGTCCCGTCCTTGAGAACTGAACGAGAAATGCAAACGCTATTGAAATGGTTCGAGCAAGAAAAAACAGCGCCCGCCTTATTGAAAGTTGGCTACCTAGCCTATCAAATACTCGTCATTAGCCCATTTTATGATCAAAACGAATCACTAATGATACTTTTGACCAACTTTCTTTTGCTCCAAAGCCAATATGAATGGATCAAGTATTGTCCACTAGAGGAACTATTCGAAATTAATTATCCGCGAATCTTGCGCGTGCAGCAAGAAACAGAAGATTCAAAAGAAGCATCTATCTATAACTGGATATATTTATTCCTTGAAATAGTGGCAGGGGCACAAGCACAACTAAAGCATCGTATTTTGAAAGGCGGAAGAACGGCCCAATTAGCCAAGCGGCAACGTGCCATCCTACATTACATTGAACAGCATCCTGAATGTAAATCGGGAGAAATTGCAGGGCAGTTACACCTTGCAAACTCAAGCACCAAAAAAATACTGAGTGAACTATGCGCTCAAAAATACATCAAGCGCCTTGGCAAAGGGGCCGGCTGTTGTTATATAGTCTATCTATAGTTGGTCTATATTGAACGTGGAAAAAATCATATCTAATTTGCGAAGTTCTGGACGTTTCTTTTGACCAGGTGCATGAATAAAACCATCTAAAAAGATTACGCGTTGCCGTTCTTTATCAACAATCATGTAAGACAAAAATGACCCGCCCATAAAATCGTTGACCATTCCCCAAAGACCTCTTGCCTGCAAGGTCTCTTTTTTATCAAAAGTCATTGATTGATAGTATATAGGTAAAACACGGTCATCTATTTGCATGTACGAACCTTCTATATGTGTCGAAAAGTAATTTTTGGTTAGTTGATTCCGAATTCTTTTATGATGTTCGGGACTCGGAAGCGTAGAATCACTAAGTGGTAAACTATATATAAATATGTTGCTGCTTATCTTATCGGTTTCTTTGCGCAACCAAACGGCCGTTGAATCATGGTGCGCTAATTGGAACGCTCGTGGTATTTTGATACTAATATCCAAACTACTTTCAATCAATTTGGACGCCTCTAGATTTTGACCAGGAATATATATTTGTTCTATAAACTTTTCGGTATCGGCTTTATTAAATACTTGCATAACCTTTTTGTGGTCACGCGCGACAGTTGCTAAGAGTTCAGAACGAGTAGGTGCAAACCAATAAACTACAATTTGACCGGTGGCCCATCTATTTTTGTGTATAGCAATACGATAACTTTAATAGTTGCGTGCTCGTTCTATATTTTTGGCACCAAGCGATTTGCGAACCAAAGCACTTGCATAATCTTCCTTGTCATCTAGTACACCTAAAATAATGATGGCACGATGTGTCCTCAAAATTTTTGCTTCTTTAAAAGCTTTTGGTTTTTTATGTTGTACGTCATAAATTGACTCGGGCTGCGGTGTCACAGGATAATAAGCTTCGAAAAAATTGCGGAAGGTATCTCCAATAGCCGTTGTCCAAGTATAATCATCGGCAACTACCATAATGTTGTCCACCTTTCCGTACGAATTAGGTGTTACCTGATACTTTCTACTCTGTTCGCTTGTGCAGGCCGAAAGCAAAAAGAAAAGCACCAAAAATAAAGTAGAAAGACGAAGAAAGTACCTCATAATATTGTATATTTTAAAAAAAGTAAGCTTGTTGTCAAGAGCGTTGCTTTGTTTAGAAATCACAAAGGCCGCTTAATAGTTCATTTATATAGATGCTCAAAAACTCAAAAATGTTGGGCTAACCACGAATCTTTACAAAATTAATTATATTCTAAAACATAATCTCTTATTTGTCGTATTTTTATCGATACAATCAAAGACCATCCTGATCGAAATAATTTTAATCAACCAAAAATCTAAACTGACAACAAACAAAAAAAACACATAGATAAAACAATATGTTTTATTTTTGCGCACAAAAAGCTATTTTTTAAAACATATTTTTTTATTTGTTTTAAATTATCGTTCAAAAACTTGCAAATAACTGTTTCTTGTCCTATATTTGCTTTTAAACGATTAAAACTCAACATTACAAACAAAATGTTTTAGCAATTTTAACACATAACCAGTAAACCAAGTAAGAATGTCAAAAAAGAACTCAGCAGACAGCAACAAACTAAAAGCCCTACAAACCACATTAGATCGTCTCAAAAAAACATACGGTAAGGGTGCCGTCATGCGTTTGGGCGATGAACCCGTAGAAAAAATAGAGGCTATCTCTACCGGTTCGGTAGCACTAGATATATCCTTAGGTACCAATGGATTTCCAAAGGGACGTATCATCGAGATATACGGACCAGAATCTTCTGGTAAAACAACTATTGCCCTACACGCAATTGCAGAGTGCCAAAAGAAGGGCGGAATTGCCGCGTTCGTGGATGCAGAACATGCTTTCGACCGTTTTTATGCCGAAAGTCTTGGTATTGACGTCGATGCCCTTATATTCGCACAACCTGATTATGGCGAACAAGCACTAGAAATTGCAGAGGGTTTAATTCGTTCCGGCGCCATTGATATATTAGTCGTTGATTCTGTCGCTGCTTTAGTTCCGCGAAGTGAAATTGAAGGAGAAATGGGTGATTCTAAGATGGGCTTACAGGCTCGTTTAATGTCTCAAGCTATGCGAAAACTAGCAGGTGCCATTAGCAAAACCAACTGTTGCTGCATATTTATCAATCAATTACGAGAAAAAATAGGCGTGATGTTTGGCAACCCTGAGACAACTACCGGCGGTAATGCACTCAAGTTCTATGCCTCTCAGCGTTTAGATATTAGACGTTCTGGCGGTGCTATAAAAGATCGCGAAGGCAAGGTTATGGGAAACCATGTTAAAGTTAAAATTGTAAAAAATAAACTTGCCCCTCCATTCCAGATTGCAGAATTCGACATTATGTATGGCGAAGGCATTTCCAAATCAGGAGAAATTGTTGACCTAGGAACCGAATTTGGTATCTTGAGTAAAAGTGGTGCTTGGTACGGTTACGGAGATGGGAAAATTGCACAAGGAAGAGAAGCTGCCAAACAATTCATGCTAGATAATCCTGAAGTCGCTGAAGAAGTAGAGGCTAAAATACGTGCCAAATTGAATGGCGAAGTCTACGAAGAAAGCCTAACAGAAGAAAAAGTGGATTAATACAATTACAGAACATTAAAAGGGACGGCCAACCGTCCCTTTTTTTTATTTAAAAACCTTCGTAATCAATAATCTTACGCCCATCCGGCAACGCCCCTGTTTCCAAGCCTGCTGATTCGTCCCAACTTCTAAAGCCTGCACCCACGCGTTTACCATCTTTATATTTAATTACGAATGCTTGTTTGAATCGCGTATTCTTAAGGACATAAGCAAGAATATTGAGTGCTTTCGATTTACGTTCAAAACCTGCTGTATGGTGGAGACCTGCTAAATGGTCGACCAGCAAAACACGCTGTAGACCCGATGGTACTTTTTCTAAAACCACAAGTCCTACATCCGACAAAGGCGTATATTTGTCTGCTTTAAAATTCCGTACCGCAGCAACTTGAATCTTATAATAGACCAATTTGGTCAACGAATCATCTTCAGCATACAAGCTAGTTATAGAGATTTTAGACCGCTCTATGTGAGACAATTCAGTAATTGCAACTGCTTTAGCCTTTATAGGTTGCAAAACACCATTACTATCATAGTACAAACGCCTTCTGTCTGCCAATCCAGCAAGAGCGTCTAATTCATAATAGACAGAAAGTGTGTCCCCACTGTATTTTTCTAGACTGACTGGGTCAACAGCATCAATAGGCAGTTCATAGTATTGTTGTTCGTCATTATAACGCTGAGGCACCAAGAGGTAGTAAAGCTCCATTTTAGACAATGGTTTTATTGGAGCCATTTCTTTCATTGGCGTAAGTATGACATCTTGAAAATAGGTAGCACTTTGAGCCGTTACTACAAAATTGAAACGGTATATCTTATAATCAGGATGGATACACTCAAGAACATAGGTACTGTCTGCATCTAAAGAAGAAAATTCATAAATTCCATCCTGTGAAAAAAGACTATCTAATAAAACTAAACGCCCATTTTCTGAAGCATACAGCCTAAGTAATGTATTCGGCATCGCTAAAGAATCAGTATTCATGATTTTACCACTCAAATTTAGCACTTTTTTAGATAGGGAAACATAAAAAATATCATCATCAATCGTAGAAGATTTAGTGGATGTGGTACGATTAGACACTAAATAAGCGCCACCGTGTGCTTCGTTCAAAACAAAATATAGATCGTCTGTAGATGAATTTATAGGCGCCCCAAGATTTTGAACCACCTCCCAATCAACTTTAAACCCTTCTGACTTAAAAATATCTAAACCTCCTAAGCCAAGCCATCCGTTAGAACTAAAATACAAATATCCTGATTTTAAATGATAAAAGGGACTTAGTTCATCCCCCGCTGTATTGATCTGAGGACCTACGTTTTTGGGCAAGGTAAAACTACCAAGGCTGGTTCCAATTTTTCGAGTACTATACCAAATATCTATCCCCCCTTTGCCTCCAGGTCGATTAGAAGCAAAGTACAGTAGCTCGTAGCCTAGCTGTGTTGACACATGAGGGTGTGTCGTATTCGTGCCAGATACATTAATATAGCTTGGCAATAATTGTGGATTCGACCAACTTGTACCCTTCAATTCCATAAGATAAATCGAACAATTTGAACCGTCGTTAGCAGACTTGCATTGCGTGAAATAATACCGTTGACCGTCTTCAGAAAAAGAACCATTCCCGAAATCAGGATAATCTAAGATTCCTAAGTAAACAGGTGGAATTTGAGGGCTTGACCATTGTGTATCTTGCCTAACAGTCCTGTAAACACGGGCATTCCCACTACGAGTAGAAGAAAAATAGAGAATATTATCGGCAAAAGCCTGTGGAGCAAATTCTGCCTTAGAACTATTAATTACAGCGCTTAAATGCTTAACAGTAGCATTTGAATTGGCAATATTCGAGGCTTGAAGACTATAATTGCAGTGTATTAAACATCGTTTAACTTTTAGCAACATAAGGTCCATGTCCTCGCCTCTATATTTGCGCAAAAACAAATTGAAAAGCGCTTTAGCCTGTTTATATTGACCTTTGTACTGCAAAGCTATTGCGCTATAATACAAAATCTTATCATTAGATGACGATTGTTCTAAAACAGGCTGAAGTAATGAATTAACCGCATCGTAATGTCGACACTTTAAATAACATACAGCTGCCTTTTCGGCAAAGTCTAATTTATCTGTATTCAAACGAAAGGCATTCGCATATGCATTGCCTGCATCCAAAAAATTATTTACAATTTGATACTCTTGCGCTGTCTTGAGTTCTTTCCTCCAAGTAGATTCTTGGGCATCAATAACGTAGGTTAGGGATGAAAGTATCAGAATAATTAGCAAATTGAACATGCTATCTAAAAATTTACGGTGGCTTGAGGTACAGTGAAAATAAAAGCTCAAGGGGCTACTTTATCCAAGAAAAATCTAAAAGCCTTCATAATCATCCGTATCACCTTCCGCATCAGAAGATTCAAATTCTTCCAAGGACCTAAAACCATCTCCTACCCGTTCACCATTCGTAATCTGTATCACAAAGGCTGTCTCAAAACGGGTATTAAAAATAATTTGATTGAGTGTATTGAGCGCATCTTCTTTGCTATCAAATCCCTGCAAACCATCTTGACTTAATGCATTTGGCACCAACATAACCCTTCTGATTCCTGCATCAATATCTTCAAATTGCATAGCACCATAGTCTTTTAATGATGTATATTTGTAGCTTTTGTAGTTACGTACTGCAGCTACCTGAATCTTAAATACGGTACCAACCATATTCGTATTTTCTGTTATCTCTTCAACCACAGGTTCTTCCTCCACCACAGGTTCTTCCTCCACCACAGGGTCTTCTTCAACCACAGGGTCTTCTTCAACCACAGGGTCTTCCTCCACCACAGGGTCTTCCTCCACAGCAACAGCGGGCCGCTTCAAATCTATATTTTTGATAATATCCTCAGATTGATCAAATGAACCTGTATTTATATCAAAACTTTCTGACTCATAACCTGGTTTGGCAATTTCGATTGAATACACTTTAGGGGACAAAAGTTTAAACCTATATTCAGCAGACGCTAACATTTGTTCCTCAAGTAGCTCACCTTCTGAATACAACTTGATATCAACATCTCTAAGAGCGCCCGAAGACATATCTGGATCACTAATAATGCCACTAACAGTAATTATTGTATTATTAACACCGAATGAAAATATATCATCGTCGGTAGTTGCTACCCGTTTAGGGGCTAATAAGCGATTGGACACAAAAAAACCACTGCCCTCTTGTTCATCCTTAGAAAAATACAAATCATCGGCAAATGAATTAACAGGAAAACCTAAATTTTGGGCTATTTCCCATTCTAATTTCTGACCGGCTGATTTAAACACATCATAACCGCCTGCGGTAATCCAACCATTAGAACTAAAATACAGTACATTTTCTTCTTTGTTGAAAAAAGGAGTTACCTCATTACCTTTGGTGTTAATATTACGTCCTAAATTTTTAGGCAAAGTGTAATTGTTACTTTGGCTTATCAAAGAACGCGTAGTGAACCATATATCAAGACCTCCTTTTCCTCCTTCTCTGTTAGATACAAAGTATAAAATCTCTTTGTCATCAGTATGGACAATGTGTGGATGTGTTGTATTGCTACCCTCTTGATTGATATAATCGGGCAATTTTACGGGTACCGACCAAACATCGTCATTGCCTTTGGTCATACAATAAATTGAACAAAAGGGGGCGCCGTCTTCGAGCATACATTGAGTAAAGTATAAACGATCACCGCTTTCAGAAATAACTAAATTACCGATATGCGGCATTTCAGCAACTCCTTCTAGAAAGGTAGGTAGCTTTGGACGCAACCAATTTTCCCCTGACTTTTTGGATGTAAAAACCCTAGAATTACCATCGATAGTCGAAGAAAAGTAAAAGTCATTACTTGCCGACATAAAGGGGGCAAATTCCGTTTTATTGGTATTGATTTTAGCGTCTAATAGCGCTACGGTTATGGCAGGATTCGTTAAATCATTAATTTTGAGAGCAAAATCACAGCCTTTTATTTCGTTCTCACAAATGCGTTTAATATCTTCAAAATCTTTTTTGTTGGCAGGGTATGATTTTAAGAATGATTCAAAAGCTTTTTTAGCTGCATCGGGCTGTCCGTTTTGTTTGAGGGCCTGGGCGTATTTAAACCCGGGTTTGTCATAGCTATCATTTTTATCCTTGATAACTTCAAGTGATTTGATGGTATTGACGTAATCTCTGAGTTTGTAAAAACAATTTCCTGCTTTGTAGGCAAATTCTTCTTTATCCGGTTTTTCGGCATAAACGCCTTCATAAAAAATGGCAGCTTGATAATAATCGCCAGATTTTTCATAATCTTGCGCAAGCTTTACACGCTTCTTCCAAGGCATTGTATTTTGTGCAAAAGCATTTGCAGCAAAAATAAAACAGAGAAACAGCAGCAGTTGGGACATCCTCATTGGTATTGTAATTTAATGCTGCCTGCAGGCAGCTAAGGTTGGATTCAAATAGATATAGCTAAAAAGGCGTTGACTAAAATTGCCTAATATTCAACAACACACAAAATACATATTATTATAACAATAATAAAGATAATAGTTTGATATTGTATAGAACGACACATATTTTGGTCTAAAAAAAAGATTTACAATAATAATTTAATTTGTTTTAGCTCACTACTATATTTTTTTTTATGTTTGTACACATCTAAACTGTGCTAATCTATAGTCTACCAACACAAAGCACAACCTAACCTTATACTCTAGTCCATACTTCAGCATAGGGCATCTATTAAACTAAGAACTATTTTTCCAGTAATCAAATTCCATTTAATCAATATGAAAGGAATCATTTTAGCCGGAGGCTCCGGAACAAGACTACATCCTCTAACAATTGCCGTTAGTAAGCAGTTGATGCCGATTCACGACAAACCAATGATTTATTATCCTTTATCTATTATAATGAAGGCTGGAATCCGTGAAATTTTAATTATCTCGACACCACACGACCTGCCTAATTTCAAGAAACTCTTGGGCGACGGATCCCAAATTGGTTGTACTATTCAATACAAAGAACAAGTAGTCCCTAATGGATTGGCCCAAGCCTTCGTGCTTGGAGAATCATTTATTGGTGAGGATGATGTAGCGCTTATACTTGGCGACAATATTTTTTACGGCAGTAGCTTAAATAAAGCTCTAAAGAAAGGCATTAAACCAGCAGGTGGATGTGTTTTTGCTTATCCTGTAGCCGACCCTGAACGCTATGGCGTGGTTGCCTTTGACGAGGACAACATCGCCTATTCGATTGAAGAAAAACCAGCAAAACCAAAGTCAAATTATGCGATTCCTGGTTTATACTTCTACGACAATTCAGTGGTAGAAATTGCCAAAAACTTAGAGCCAAGTGCTCGCGGTGAATATGAAATTACAGATGTAAACAAGCATTATTTAGAACAAGGAAAACTAAAAGTAATTCCTCTCGGCAGAGGCGTTGCTTGGCTAGATACCGGCACCCACAAATCGTTGATGCAGGCTGGTCAGTTTATAGAAGTAATTGAAGAAAGACAAGGATTAAAAGTAGGTTGCATCGAAGAAGTAGCCTTTGAGGAGGGATATATTGACCGAGACAAACTAAAAGAATCCGCTGAAAAGTACAAAAAAAGTGGCTATGGAGCCTATCTGGCTAAATTGTTGGAATAAACGCCTGTCTCACAAGTACTAGAAATTCTTTTTTTGGTCCATCCATAAGTATAATTTCTAACATTTTTTTTTATTTTTACATCCTTATTTTTGCATTTAAATGCAAGTAAATAAACTTGAAAATACCCTATTTCGTATCATATTTTAAAGATTTAACAGTCAATGGATATTTTAAAACAGAAGTTCAAAGAAAAAGCAATCGCTCTTTTCGAAGAAAATAAAACAATGCTAAAAGAACACGGCGATATGGTCGTGGACAAAATTCAAGTCCGCCAAATGTTTGGTGGAATGCGTGGGATGAAAAGCATGATTTGGGAAACCTCAGAACTCGACGCCTATGAAGGTATACGATTTAGAGGTTATTCTATACGCCAATTACGTAAAGCATTGCCCAAGGCTGAAGGATGTAAAGAACCACTACCCGAAGGTTTATTTTGGCTAATGTTAGTCGGAGAAATCCCAACCGCAAGAGAGGTAAAATGGCTTACTGACGAATGGAAAAAACGTAGCGAAGTACCAGATCATACCTTTAAGATGTTGGATTCAATGCCAACAGATACACATCCTATGACACAATTTAGCGCTGCTATTTTGTCGATGCAAACAGACAGTGTGTTTGCCAAACGCTATGCTGAAGGTATCAGCAAAAAAGATCATTGGGATGCCTACTATGAAGATACGATGAATTTGGTAGCAAGCCTACCTAGAGTTGCTGCTTATATCTATCGTAGAAGCTACAAAAACGGAGACCATATTGCTCCGGACCCTGAATTGGATTGGGGAGCTAATTTTGCGCACATGCTTGGCGTGAGTGACAATCCTGATTTTATGAGCTTGATGCGACTATATCTCACCATTCATGCCGACCATGAAGGTGGAAATGCATCAGCACACACCACGCACTTAGTAGGTTCTACACTCAGCGACCCATATTATTCATTATCTGCAGGTATGAATGCCTTAGCTGGCCCTTTGCACGGCTTGGCTACGCAAGAAGTGGTTAAGTGGATTCTAAACATGGTATCTGAATTAGGAACAGATACTCCGAGTTCTGACCAAATCACTGATTATATCAACAAAACATTAGCCGAAGGAAAAGTGATTCCTGGTTATGGCCATGCTGTATTGCGTCAACCCGACCCAAGATATATGGCGCAACGTGTTTTTGCCGAAGACTATATTCAAGATGATCCAATTGTAAAGATTGTTTGGAAATTATTTGACATTGTTCCACCGCTATTGCAAGACTTAGGCAAGGTTAAAAACCCTTGGCCAAATGTAGATGCGCATTCAGGTTGTTTATTGATGCACTATGGTCTTAAAGATTTTAGCTACTACACGGTTTTGTTTGGTGTTTCTAGAGCGATGGGTGTTTTGGCATCAGGCGTTTGGTCTCGTGCTTTAGGCATGCCACTTGAGCGTCCAAAATCATTAACTTCAACCGCTATAAAGCAATTGATTAATAAAAATACAGCTACACCGAAAGAATAACGTAAATACACAAAAGATCTATTTTCTTCGTACGATTAATTGAGCAGTTCCATACTTCGGTATAGAACTGCTTTTTTTATTGAAAACAAGGCTGTTAAAAAAGTTAAAGTTTTCTAAATTAAGCCCGTTGATTGGTCAAAAAAAGGTATATTAGTATCTCTAGATAAAGCTAGAAAACGCTTTGCCCCCGCACAGATAAGTCTAGCATCAATTGACCTAATGTCTTTTGATACCTCTAATTTAAGAACTTCGATACGATGCAGCAGAATAACTATCAACACCTCATACAGAAATTAGACCAGTTTATACGTAAATACTATATCAACAAACTAATAAAAGGTAGCTTGATAAGCATTGGCTTGTTGCTAATCTCATTTATCGCATTTGCTTTACTAGAGTATTATTATTTTAATGCTACGTACTCCTCTATGTCCTTAAGAAAAGGACTATATTATGCTTTTTTAACACTTAGTACATTCACCTTGGGTAGTCTAGTCTTCAAACCACTACTACAATACTTTAGTTTAGGTAAAGTTATTTCTCACAAACAAGCTGCTCAAATAATCGGAGCCCACTTTCAAAACGTTCAAGACAAGCTATTGAATGTTATACAGCTAAAAGAACAGTCTTCTGTATCAGAAACAGCCCTACTCGAAGCAAGTATCAATCAAAAGATTCAAAAATTAAACCCTGTCCCCTTTGCATCTGCTATCAATCTTAAAGAAAATAAAAAGCACCTTCGTTACGCCTTACCACCTCTGCTGCTTTTATTTTTCCTTCTTTTTTCATCCAATATCATCGAAGAAAGTGCCGGGAGAATCATCAACAACAACAAAGACTTTGAACGAGACGCCTTGTTTAGTTTTAAGGTCGAAAAAGAAAAAATGCAAGTGGTGCAGTACACCAATTTCAAACTAGATGTTAAGATTGAGGGCGAGGCACTTCCTGATGAAGTCTTTGTAGAATTTGATAATTACAAATACAAACTGGATAAAAAATCTCCTAATCAGTTTTCTTACACCTTTGTGGAGTTACGTAAGGATACTCGATTTAATTTATATGCCAACGGATTACGTTCTAAATACTTCGAAATTGACGTGCTTGAAAAACCGCAAATTAGCGACTTTGAAATTGAATTAGATTACCCATCTTATACAGGTCGTCGCAACGAAATTATCAAAGGGATTGGCGATTTAGTGGTGCCGGTTGGAACCGACATTAACTGGCTATTTAATTCAATCAATACCCATCAACTTTCAATTTTATTCCCTGGAGAAACCAAAGCCACCACAACTACACAGGTGGGTAAACAAAACTTTAATCTTCGCAAAAAAATACTAAAGGAAGGAAACTACAAAATTTACCTCAGCAACCAAGAACTCCCCGAAGGAGATTCTGTAGTCTATTCAATGACCTTAATACCGGACCTTTACCCCTCTATTGATGTAAAATCATCCTCAGACAGCACGAACGATAAAATCGTTTACTTCGTTGGTGAAGCCTCTGATGATTACGGCATCAAAAAATTAGACTTTTATTACAGTATCGAACGAGAGGCGCAGCAGCTAAAGGAAGAAAGCATTGCTATGGCTATCAACAAAGGCAAACAGACCACCTACGATTATATTCTAGATGTAAAAATGCTTGACTTACAAGCTGGGGATAAACTGAGTTATTATTTTAAGGTCTATGATAATGATGCTGTAAACGGTAGTAAGTCGGCTCAAACTCCATTGATGTACTTTAAGATGCCTACAGTAGAAGAACTAAAAAAACAAGAGTCTACCAATAATTCTGAAATAAAAACCAACTTGGAAGACGCCATCAAGAAGATGAAAAAATTGGGCGAAGATGTTAAAAACGTTCAAAATAGAATCTTGCAGAAAAAAGAGATGAATTGGCAGGATAGAAGAGAACTTGAAAAGCTAATTAAAGAAAGAGAAGCTATTCAGGAAGACATAGAGAAGGCCAAAAATAATTTTAACGAAAATATCGAGAAGCAAGAAGAATATCAACAAGTCAACGAAGAAGTAGCCAAAAAGCAAGAAATGCTACAAAAACTCTTCGATGAATTGATGAATGATGAGATGAAAGAACTATTCAAAGAAATGGAGGAGATGCTCAATGAAATGGATCAAGAGAAGCTCAAAGAACAACTTGATGAAATTCAAATGAGTGAAGACGAAATGGAAAAGGAACTCGACCGTATGCTAGAATTATTCAAAAAAATGGAGGTAGAAAAGCAAATGGAAGATGCCGTAAACGAGTTAGATTCTTTGGCTAAAGAGCAAGAAGAACTCAGCAAAAAAACAAAAGAAAACGACAAACAGAAAGGTGAAGAGCAAGCTCAAGAACAAGAAAAACTTGAAAAAGAACAAGAAAAAATCAATGAAAAGTTTGATAAAATAATGGAGAAAGTAGCAGAGGCTAAAAAGAAAAATGAAGAATTAGAGTCTCCTATGAACATGGAAAATGAAGCGTTGGAACAACAACAGCAGGATGCAAAAGAGAGCTTAGAAAACAGTAGCGAACAGTTGCAACAACAAAAAAACAAGAAAGCTTCTAAATCGCAAAAGAATGCAGCCGAGAAAATGAAGGAGATGTCTAAATCTATGCAAGATATGATGCAGATGAATCAGATGGAGCAAATGAAAGAAGATGTAAAAAGTATGCGTCAACTACTCGAAAACTTGGTTGATATGTCTTTCGAGCAAGAACAATTGATAGAGGATGTTAACAATACGATTACGAACACCCCCTCCTATGTTGGCTTGGTGCAAAACCAAGATAAACTAAAAGATGATTTTAGGCATATTGAGGATAGTCTACACGCCCTTAGTAAGCGCGTTTATCAAATCGAATCGTTTGTTTCCGAAAAAGTTACTGAGGTTAAAAAAACACTCAAAAACAGTGTGAAAACACTTGAAGAACGCCAAAAAAGAACCGCAGTTGTCCAACAGCAGTATACGATGACGGGCGTCAATGATTTGGCCTTGATGCTCAATGAAGCGATGGATCAGATGCAACAACAAATGGCACAACAAATGCCTGGCCAACAAATGTGTGAAAAACCAGGAGGAAATCGCCCCGGCAATGGCAAGGGTATGGGGAAAGATGGCAAAAAACCTGGCATGGGTGGTCTTCGCAAAATGCAAGAACAGCTCAATAAGCAGCTGCAACAAATGAAAGAGCAAATGAAACAAGGCAAAATGCCAGGCAGTAAGCAATTTGCTCAGATGGCTGCCAAACAAGCAGCAATCAGAAAAGCATTGCAAGATGCAAAAAACAAGAAAAAAGAAAAAGGGAAAGGCGGCGGAAAAGAAATTCAGGATTTGATGGACAAAATGGATAAAATCGAAACTGATTTGGTAAACAAGCGCCTACCTAACGACCTAAACAAACGTCAAAAAGATATCATGACACGCCTTTTACAAGCAGAAAATGCAGAAAGAGAACGTGAGCTTGACGAAAAAAGGGAAGCGGAAAAACCAGACGATTATATCCCTAAAATGCCTCCTTCTTTGGAAGAATATCTCAAAAAAAGACGCAGTCAGGTAGAAATGTTTAAAACTGTTTCACCATCCTTGAAACCTTATTACAAAAATCTCGTAGAATCTTACTTTAGAGCATTAAACTAAGTTTATTTTGAAATTAGCTTTTCAAAATAATTTATTTATGTAAAAAAGTTTAATTTGTTCTTTTTTTGGTATTCATTGGTGCTTTACAATTTTAAACCACAAATCAACATTTTCTAATGACACAGATTGCACTCAACCTTACACTCTATTCCCACCCCAAAAATATAGCAGAAGTAGAACCATACGTCTCTCAAGTTGTCAAAAAATACGAAATCAATCAAGAATTATACGGAAACATGCTTATTACACTGACAGAAGCTGTCAGCAATGCTATCATTCATGGCAATAGTGCTAAGGTAGAAAAGAAAGTCATTGTATCCACCGATTGTTCTCCCAAGAAGATATTATTTACAGTGCAGGACGAAGGCACTGGATTTGATCCAGATAGTTTGCCAGACCCTACCTCACCCGAAAACATCTTAACGCCTGGTGGCCGTGGTGTTTTCTTGATGCGACAACTTTCCGATGCTGTCACCTTTGGCGATAATGGGCGATTAGTTACTATCGAATTTTCACTACAATAAATCTGCTAACGAAAGGCTATTAATAAGGCCTATTGCTTATGAACGAATACAACATTGCCTTTGAATCCGAGGGTATCTCTTTTGTATTGCCAAATGCTAATTCTATAGCATCTTGGCTAAAGTCTGTTATAGAACTAGAAAAGCATATTTTATCCGCTCTAACGTATATTTTTTGTGACGACGATTACCTACACCAAATCAATGTAGAACATTTAAATCACGACAACTATACAGACGTTATCACGTTTCAATATGCCGACAACAGTGTAGATGGTGATGTTTTTATCAGCGTTGACCGTATTCGTGAAAATGCCACTCAATATGCAGTTGCCGAACAAAACGAACTACATCGTGTAATGGTGCATGGTTTGTTGCATTTGATGGGCTACAAAGACAAAACTACAGATGACAAAGCATTAATGACAGAAAAAGAGAACTGTTACCTTTCATTACTAAAACAAAACTTCAAATTGAATTAGACCAGTTATCTTTCTTAAATTTGAATCTTTAGATCTACCAATCACTAATTTCGATACATTCGACCCGCATCATGAAGCTATCGGTCATTATAGTCAGCTACAAAGTCCCTTATTTTTTAGAACAAACGCTATTGTCTGTTCGTAAGGCTGCTATTAATGTTCCCACAGAGATTATAGTCGTAGACAATAATTCCCAAGACGATACCGTAGCGATGCTGCATCAAAAATTTCCTGAAGTTCTATTGATTGCCAACAATAAAAACACTGGTTTTGCCACCGCCAACAATCAGGGAATCGACCGTGCTACAGGAGAATACCTCTTGTTTTTAAACCCTGATACGGTTATCCGGGAAGATACCTTTGATAAAATAATTGGCTTTGCTGACAAACAATCTAATTTGGGAGCTATTGGCGTCAAGATGATTGACGGGACTGGGAATTTTTTGCCGGAATCTAAACGAGGGTTCCCCTCTCCTGCTGTAGCTTTTTACAAGACATTCGGAATGTCAAGATTACTTCCTAAATCAAAGACTTTTAACCAATACCATCTTGGGTATTTAGACAAAGACAAAAATCATGAAATCGACGTTCTTTCGGGAGCATTTATGCTCGTCCCGCGTAGTGTTTTGGAAATAACTGGTTATTGGGATGAAGCCTTTTTTATGTATGGAGAAGACATTGACTTATCTTACCGAATTAAAAAAGCAGGGTTTACTAATTTTTATTTTGCCGAAACAACCATCATACACTACAAAGGAGAAAGCACCAAAAAAGGGACCCTCAACTACGTTAGGACTTTTTATGAAGCTATGATTATTTTTGCAAAAAAACATTTCAAAGGATCTAAAGCAAGTCTTTTTATCCTAATGCTACAATTTGCCATTTATTTTCGTGCGGCATTAAGCCTGTTTTCTAGTTTTACTAAACGCATTTTTTTGTTTTTCATAGATGCTGTCTTGATGTATGGCGGAATGCTACTTATAAAAGACAGTTGGGAAACCATTCGCTTTGATGATCCTAATTACTACGACAACAACCCTACCTTAATATATTTTAATTTCCCCTTTTATATTGCGATGTGGATAATAGCCATTTTTCTGAGAGGAGGCTATGACAAAAATGCTCGTTCTAAACATGTTTTCTCTGGAATCCTAGTGGGCACTTTGTGCATCACATCTATTTATGCCTTTTTTCCACCAAGCTTGCGTTCCTCACGTATGCTGATATTATTGAGCATGATTTGGGCGTTTATAATCACTTATTTTACCAGAAGTTTGATTAGTTTACTGCGTAATAATACCATTTCGTGGAGTAAAACTCAACAACGCAACATTATCATTGCAGGATGCAAATCCGAAAGCAAACGGGTCCTAGGTTTGTTGCATCAAGCACACCTTAGCTTTAATTATATCGGTACGATAAGTCCTGATTTACATAGTAACTTAAGTGATCAACTCGGGCAGCTAGGCGATTTAGAAGGTATTGCAAATGCCTACAAAGCAAGCGAAATTATTTTTTGCGAAAAAGATATTAGTTTTGAACAGATAATTTATTGGATGACGCGTCTGGGCGCTGAAATCAATTACAAAATTGTTCCGAATGACAGTAGCTATATTATTGGTTCAAATTCAAAAAACGCTACCGGTGAACTTTATGCTATCGATATCAGTTTTAATATTACTAATTCTATCAAAAGAAGAAATAAACGGATCATTGATATATTTTTCAGTTTTTTAATTTTGATTCTATCACCTTTTTTGTTAATTTTTGGCAACAACAAAATGGCTTTGTTTTTGAATATTTTTAAAGTGCTTGTAGGAAAATGTACTTGGGTGGGTTACTCTCCCTCTAATTTAAACGACAATCTTCCCAAATTGCAAAAAGCAATTCTTACAGCAATCGATCCTCTAAAAATAAAACCAACACAGGCAGAAACGATACATCGTATCAATTTGTTTTATGCCAAAGATTATGAAGGTGGTACCGACATAGATATTATATTAAAATCATGGAAAATACTTGGCAGGCAAGCTTTACCCAATTATCACAGCAAATACAAAACCCCTGAATCAAGTCAATGAATCAAGAGCAATCTCATAACAACTTACAAGAAGTAGCTTTACCCTACTCTAAGGAATTTTTAGCGTTCCTTAAAGCGGATTTGAAGTTAGGTAAAAAATATGTAGTGCTCGATATTCATACACAAAATGCACAAATAAGTCATTTGTTGTTTCAGCAGGTTCATTTATTGTGTTCCTTGAGTCCCGATGCATCTTATGCCCAATTTCTCCAAAATAAATACCGTCAACGCCCCAATTTTATAAGCATTCATACGTCACCAAGCAATACACCGATTGAAGACGATTCTATAGACTGTATTTTTATTGACGAAACTTTCAGATCTTTTGACAATCAAAAATTAAAGCAAGAATTTGAACGTATTTTGCGGCTAAACAGCTATGTATTAATTACCAAGCACGAATATCTAAATCGCTCAGAAAATTTTTCAAGAGCTTACGCTCGATGGATAGAGGATGTTTTAATACCCGAAACGGAGGCTAATAACCTATCCACGTCCGAATTGAAAGAGTTTTATAGCAATGGCTTTAAGCAACAGTTTTTTCAACATCAAAAGTCGTTTTCACTGGAAGAATTGTTGAGCTATACACAGGTTATTTTTAGTAAAAACGCGATAAATTGGACCCCGCAACACAAAGACTCCCTGCAAAAAGTCTTTCAACAATTTTCCAAAAAAAATAAGATAATCCTAGAATACAAAACAGTAGTATACTTTGGTTTATTTAATTATTCTGTCCCGGAAATATCCCTGCGTAAAAGTATCTTCTTTAATATTCTTCGTCCTTTTGCCTTTGGGTTTTATGTCTTGGTAAAAAGCAATATATATCTTTGGAAGGCACTCTACAAAATTAAAGACAAATTATTTGGCAAAAAAAGCTAAGGATTAAATTAATGTCATATCTACAAACGAAAACGATTAGGGGTATCTTCTGTATCTGCCTTTTCGGCTTATTATTACCATCTTGTACACCATCTTTTGATGACCAAGGACTTCAAAGCTGTAACTGTGCAGCGTCAAACAACCGCCTTCATCAACAAGGAATCAGGGCATTATTGGCCTCTCGGTTCAACAGCCTTGAAGCCCTAAAAGAAGTACTTCAGATAGACTACCACCATGTAGATGAAAAGACAGATAGTGCCGGTGCACGTCGGTCTTTTGTTACCCTTCAACATTGCAGTCATCATCAGAAGGCTAGGAGTCTTTTGAGCCAAGGGCTTCGCCAAAAGGATATTACAGATGCCGCTAACGGCACATTTTTAGACCGTGTTTTTTTATTGCTAAAAGACCCCTACGCTGCACGTAATAGAATCAACTTATATAAAGTTTTTAATCTTGGTCGACGCAGGGCCAATGTATATGGCTACGGCGATGTTGCATTTTACGACCTTGCCCTTGCTTCAGTCCGACACATTATTCCTCAGGAAAACAGTTTTCTTTCTCCTCAGGATAGCAGTGAAAAAGGCTATTTAAACACCTTTAATCACATAACTGCGCAAGCAATCATCACCGCCTGTTTTTCGGAAGAATTTGCAGATTATATTGCCGATGTGCACGAACGCAATAACCTCCCCCAATTAATCACGGGTAAATTCCCAAAAATACAGGGAGGCGAGGCTGCACAAACACCTGTTGATAATTATGTAGACATGATTAATAATGAGTGGGGACAATCGATTGGCTTGCGTCTCAAAAAGGAACTCAACATTGATGCGACGACGCGTTGGACGCCGGCTTTGTTGTGCCAATTTCTTAATAAAATACAGCAACATTATTGCTATGCATTTGGCATACAAATGAACCCTTTTAGGAAGAATGATTCCTTAATTCTAAAGTATACCGCCAAAATCAACAAGGTACTGCTTGAAGGTATTATCAATTAATTAAGTGTATCCATCGATATACATTTCGACTGCTATCGTTTTGAACAATCCGATTTTCAAGCATATTTACATCCGATAGAACAGCCCATTTTTCCCAAAGTTGTGGCCAATCCTTGCCAACAATCAAACTATCTATCTGTATATTTTTAAGCTGTATCTCCTTTAAATTACTTCTCTTAAAATTTATCCCTATTAAACTAGAATGTTGAAGCAGGGATTGCTGCAAATTAGCTCCCAAAAAGCTACCTCCATTTAAATAAGATTGATAAAAAGAAGCCGACGGTAAATCCGCCCATTCAAATTGACCATCTTGGGCTGTTACCTGATTAAATTGCAAACCCTCGCCTTGAACACCATTTAAATTAGATTGGTTAAAATGCACCTCAGAAAAACGAGCAAATCGAATATTTGCCTTTTCGAGATTCGCCTTTGACAAATCAACTTGCTCAAAAACAGCCGTTTCTAAATTGGCAGCTCTCAAATCGATACCCGTCAATGATTGTTGCTTAAATGTACAAGATTCTAGGTCGGCAAATGCAAAGGTAGCCTTGGCCAAAATAGTTGCCATCGAATTGCTATCTAAATCTAAGGCTAATAACTTCTGGAGTAAAAGCCCTCTTTCGGGACTTGTTTTTAGACTGGGGTCGGACCAAGAATAATTATAGGGCAGTATCGCATGGGTCCAAGCTGCAATTTGATGAATACTAGCTGCAGACAAACTATCCTGTTCAGCCATTTCTTGCTGGAGTTCTCTCATCCAAAAATGCAGCATCAACAATTGGTTATTTTGATGCATTTTCAAAGACTTATTAGCGTGCATATCATACCGCTTTTCATCCTTCAATCGCTTATCAACTAAATTAATGTACCAACTATTTGATAAAAAAATCACGCCTAGAAAAACCACTGTAGCTATAATTAAAGTAAGCCAAAGTGGTTTGATAAAAAAAGAGGTGTTATTTGGCTGCTTCGTAGCACTGCTTGGCTGCAGACGGTTCAAGTATACCAAACGATAAAAAACCAGCATAGTCACCAACAATACAGTTCCCCCCAACAAACAACCGATCCAAAAGGAATCATCTACAGTGACCAATGGCAGGCCAATGTAGGATAAAAACCATCCGATAATGAAGCCTACTAACAAGCCGACAATTCCGTATTTTTTTGAGTGCATAGATGTTTTCTTAAAATAAAGCTATCGATAAATAAGTATGAAGTTAATTGAAAAATAGCAAATACTTTTGAAATATATAGAACCTTAAGGAAGATGAATCTATGCTTTTGACCTAATTAACAAAACTTTTGTAGAATTGGAATAAGATTAGCTGGTAATTAATGTATATTATTTAATTTTATAGTGTATCAAAATCATCGATTCAAACCATATTTTTTATGAAATACTTATATCTGATTGGTTTTTTATGCTGTTTTATCAGTACCAATATGCTCTCCAAAGATTACGATGCCTCTCTATTTGGTATCGAATCGGACGGTCGTACTATGAACACCAATTCTATTCAAAAGGCCATTAATTTTATACACAAGCAAGGAGGAGGGCGATTGATATTTCATGTAGGTCGGTACCTGAGTGGTAGTATTTATCTACGATCAAATGTCACCTTACACCTAAAAGAAGGGGCCGTCTTGTTGGGTTCTACCAACCCTTTTGATTATGAATACAATGAAGAATGGACTGCTTTTATTTTTGGATTAAACCAAGACTCAATTGCTATTACAGGCAAGGGCATTATCGACGGACAGGGCTACCAAGTAGCTCAAAACCTGGTGAGTCTCATCCAAAAAGGGGTTGTTGAAGACCCTCGTTTTAGCAACGACCGACCGTATGCCCGTATTAGGCCACAAAACATCTACTTCAAAGGCTGTCGACATATCCTTATTCAAGGTATTCAAGTCAATAATCCCGCTAGCTGGAATCAACAATTTGATCAATGTTCACATTTAATAATTGATCAAATTAAAGCCGACTGTAAAAATTATTGGAATAACGACGGTATCGACATTGTAGATTGCGACTCAGTTATTGTCAAAAACTCTTTTTTTGACGCTTCAGACGACGCTATATGCCTCAAGTCACACCATCCTAAATTTCGGTGTAAAGATATTTTAATATACAACAATACCATTCGTTCGAGTGCAAGTGCCATCAAATTTGGCACCTATACTTTTGGGGGATGCCAAAACATAAAAATCATTAAAAATACCGTATACGATACCTATCGGTCTGCGATTAGTTTTCAAATGATGGATGGAAATCATGTCGAAAACATCCTCATCGACAGTCTTAGAGTAATCAATACAGGCAATGTATTCTTTTTTAGGCTCGGTGAACGTAAAAAAGGAAAAGTAGGAAGTATGAAAAACATACAAATATCAAATGTATATGCCGAGATAACCGCCGACAAGGGCGACAAAGGTTATTTGTACGAAGGTCCTATCGAACACATGCCTAGAAACTGTTCCCCGGCGGTCATCACCGGTTTGGCCCATGCAGCTATTGAGAATATTAGTTTTCGGAACATGGAAATTCACTACCCCGGAGGTGCCGATTCCAACTTTGCTAAAATTGATCTAAACGATGTTCAAAGCATTGCCGAATTACCGAGCAAATATCCCGAATACTCTATGTTCAAGGAGTTGCCTGCTTGGGGCTTTTATATTCGACATGCTCGGCAGGTTCGTTTTGAGAACATACGTATGACCGTACATAAAGCTGATTTTCGCCCTGCCTTTGTACTAGACGACGTTCAAGATGGTCTATTTCAAAATTTCCAAATAAAAGCAACCTCCTCAAAATGGACTAATCTTAAAAACCTTGATGTATACAAGCATCGTTGCCAACTAATTGAAATCATTCCGCCCAATTCAAATCATTAAGCTGTGATCAAGCCCTTTCGCTATTTAGTACTTTACCTCTTGCAGCTTTGTCTCCTAAACGCGTCAACCTTGTACGCACAAGACAATTGCGCCCTTTATAGTTCAAATCAAACCGTTGAACGCTGCAAAAATCCATTAGGTATTGTATCGAAACAACCAAGATTGGGCTGGCAATTAACATCAAATTGCTCCGACTCAAAACAAGCCTATTATCAAATTTTAGTGGCGAGTAGTCCACAGTTATTAAATACTCAACAAGCCGATATGTGGAACAGCGGTAAGGTGCTTTCGGATCAACAATTGAATGTCCACTATCAAGGAAAGACGTTAAAAAGTGCTAAACGCTACTATTGGAAATTAAAATTATGGGAAAAAAAGGATACAGAAGGTACTTGGAGTAGTCTGCAACATTTCAGTACTGGCCTTATTCATCAAAACGAACAAGTTGCGCAATGGATTCAAGCCGACTTAGGGAAAGATTCGACGGTAGACATAGCAAGGCATGCTGCCCACTACTTTTACCATCCTATTGAATGGAACCTGACTAAAAAAGTAAAGACTGCCAACTGTTTTGTTGCTGGTTTGGGTGTGTATGAATTGTATATAGATGGAATTCGAATCGGACAACAGCATCTAAATCCTGCTTCAACAGATTTTGATAAACGCGTGTTATACAACAGCTATGATATTAGCAAAATACTAGCGGGCAACCAACATGCAATAGGCCTTGTATTGGGCAATGGTAAATTGTATTCTGGACGTAGGCATCTAAAAGATTATGGCCTCCCGCGTTTGTGGTTGCAGCTACATATCAATTTTAGCGATGGGACAGATACCATAATTATCAGCCATCCAAAATGGTACAGTAGCTACGATGGGGCTATCGAATTTAATAATGAATACGATGGCGAGCGATACAATAGCGCCAAAGAATTTAAAAACTGGGCCACATACCATCAATCCGTACAAAATTGGGCAAGGTCTAAGCAAATGACCAATTTTGAGCCAATACTTAGCCCTCAACGAATGCCTGGTCCTGAAACTATACAGACTATTGTTGCCCAAAAAGTGTATAAAATAAGCCAAGACACCCTTATTTATGATTTTGGTCAAAATATGGCAGGATGGGCCCGTCTTCGGATAGGAGGACAACAGGACAGAACGATTCAACTGCGCTATGCTGAAAAAATTGACAGTACAGGCCGTTTAGACAGCTTGAGTCTTCGTTCGGCCAAAGCTAAAGATGTATTTATCCAAAAAAAAGGGACTTTTATAGACTACGAACCTCATTTTACGTACCACGGTTTTCGATTTGTAGAGATAAGTGGCCTTGGTATTGGGACAGATAGTTTGGAATTGAAGGCACAAGTAGTGCATAATAAACTAGATAAAAAAAGTGACTTTCGGTGTTCAAGCCCTATCCTTAACCGGATATACTCTATGATTAAATGGTCCCTAAAAAGTAATTACCAACAAGTACCCGTCGATTGTCCTCAACGCGAAGAACGCTTAGGCTGGCTTGGCGACCGTACGGCCTCGGTCTATGGCGAGGCTTATATGTACGATATCTATCAGTTTTATAAAAAATGGCTGCAAGACATCAAAGATGCACAAGCAGAAAATGGACAAATACCCAATGTAGTCCCTGCTTATTGGAAAATGGATAAAGACAATGTGACCTGGCCGATCAGTTATTTGCATATTGTACATTTATTAAGCAGTCACTATGGCGATCAACGCATTGTTAATACGCACTATCGGTCCATGCAGAAATGGCTTGATTATATCGATCAAAATTACAGTTACAAAGGCTATATTTTTGTTGACCAATACGGTGATTGGCTGATACCGCCAAAAGCTGTAAGCGACCAAAAAAATAATAATCCGCTACTCAAATCCTCTGCCGAAATTTTGGCGACAACCGCCTTTGCTAAAGGCTTAAGGTTGATGATTCAATTTGCCCAAAAGACCGACCAAAAAAATGATGTTTCACGATATCAAAAACGCTTAGAATTGTTAAAAAGTGCTTTGCAAACACACTTGGTGGATACTACAACCCAAAATTACGGGACCCACAGCCCGACCGAAATCATTTTGTTACTCAACAGTGAACTCCTACCCTCAGAAGATCAATCAAAATTGCTTCAAAACTTAAGCCATTTACTAGAAGGCCCTTATGCCAAGCGCACTCCTTTTGGTATGGTTGGTTTACGTTATCTTTTCCAGACACTTAGTCAACAAGGACGTACCGACTTAGCCATGAATCTTTTGACCAATACACAGTACCCAAGTTGGGGCTATATGCTCGAGCAAGGCGCTACCACTCTGTGGGAAAAATGGAATGGCAATCCTAAGTCTTCCCAAAACCATGTTATCCTAAGTGCTGATATACTACATTGGTTTTATGCTTACTTAGGTGGTATTCGAGCGAGCAAAGAGGCCCTTGCTTTCGACAAAATAGATTTGCTTTTACAAGTGCCCCATCAACTTGACAGTTTGTATGTTTCTTTCGATAGTCCGAGAGGAACGATTGTAAGTCATTGGAAAAAGAATAGGAATAAGGTACATTGGCACCTTCAGATTCCTCTTGGAATCGAGGCAACTGTCTACCTACCCTACAGCAAAAAAACAGCCCGTCAAATGGCCTCTTTTGATCTCGATACCGTTTGTATTAAATCCTCTCAAAAATTTGCAGGGTATAGGCTTGAAGCAGGTAATTATCGCCTCGAATTTCCCATTACATCTGTTGCAGAAATCCCCCCCCGATCCCCGATGCCCTTTGTAAGTAGTATTGATACACTTTTGGAGGAACCTTCGTCAACTCAATATCGTTTGAACCTACAATCTCCCGACCCCAAAGCCTGTATATATTATACCTTAGACGGAAGCGTTCCTAATACTAAAAGCAAGAAATACCAAGGCCCCTTAACCCTAAACAAATTCAGTAACCTTAAAGCGATTAGCCAATCAAAAAACAAAAAAAGAAGTCTCATTTTGCAACAAGCTATTCATCCCTACCACCCTCTTTTAAACGGTTGGCATTATAAGTATTACGAAATAAACACACGCCAACTACCTCGTTTTGATACTTTAATTGCTAAGGACTCTGGTAAAATTGCGCATATTAACTTAAAAAAACTTAAACAACGCAAGCATTTCTGGGCATTTTGTTTCGACTCCTATGTATATATACCTCAAAATGGACAATATCGGTTCTATCTAGATTCCGACGATGGCTCTAAATGCATAATTGACAATCAAGTTGTTGTAAACAACGACGGTATTCATTATAGTACACAACGACAAGGCAAAATCTACCTTCAAAAAGGTTGGCACTCCATACGCCTTGAGCATTTCAATTCCTGGTCTTTCAATAGTCTAGAACTCTTAATTAGTGGTCCTCAGCTACCCAAGCAGGTCCTTCCTGTTTCTTGGCTATTTTATAAAAAAGAAGGTTAGATTATTGGAAAACCTAAATTATTATACTTAAATAGGCATTTGATTAAGCGCTTAGCCTTTAGCCACAAAAATTTAATTACACCATGAAATACCTGCTATCTTTCTATTTATTGCTTGCTTCTTTTTTGTTGATCGGCCAAGCTAATTGCAAGGTCAAAATACCTGCTAAAGCCCTAAGTGCAACGATTCAAAAACACCTGGGAAGGCCTACTATATTTATCAATGAACAACCACAAACGAGTGTTTTGTATGCCCTTACCGATATGCCCGGCGGCCGTTTCAGCTGGGAAGAAATTCCACAACACAACATTCGTCAATTTTGTGCAAAAGGGGTTCAGCTTTATCAATTCGATATTTCATTTGAAGACATATGGAAACAAGACGGATCCTTAGATATTACACAGGCACAACAACAAATTAGGGGCGTTTTAAAGGTTTGTCCATCGGCTGCAGTTATTTTTAGGTTGCATGTAAATGCTCCTAATTGGTGGCTTGATCAACACCCACAAGAAATAGTGGCGTATGCAGATACCGTAGCAATACCGCGCGAAGGCTATGGCTTAAAGTCGCCTATCATGGATGATACCCGCCCTATGCAACGTATCAGTTTGGCCTCTCAAAAATGGCGGCGCGAGAGCAGTAAAATGACGGAATTATTTTGCAAAAAACTGTCCAAAACACCTGAGGGTAAACGAGTGGTAGGCATACAGGTTGCCTGTGGGGTTTTTGGCGAATGGCACTATTGGGGCTTTTCTAAAAACGAGCCTGATTTTAGCCTGCCTATGCTGGAACACTTTAAAAGTTGGGTACAAAAAAAATATCCGAATGAAGCTGCCCTTCAAAAAGCCTGGAAAAAACCCAATATTCGATTTGACAGTATTCGCATCCCCGATTTAGAAGCGAGAAAAGCAACAAAGGGTATTTTTCGAGACCCACCCAACGAACAGTATGTGATTGATTATTATCGAAGTCAACACGAATTGGTTGCCGATTTAATTATACACTATTGTAGTCTTGTTAAATCGAACTGGCCACGGCCTATTATTGCCGGCACTTTTTACGGTTATTTCTTTTCGGTATTTGGACGCGAAGTAGCAGGGGGTCATTTAGAGTTTCAGAAAATACTGAATTGCCCTCAAATTGATTATATAGCCGCTCCGCAGGCCTATTATCCTGAAGCCCGAAGTTACACAGAAGTGTATCGTTCGAGGGGTTTGTTGCACTCTTGTATGTTGCACAATAAATTATGGTTGGATGAAATGGATATCGAACCCAATCTATCGCATTTTGCTTATGGTGGTTTTGATAAATTTGTATCGCTTGGCAGGGCGATTACGCGGCGTAATATGATTTATTCACTACTCAAAGGAATGGGGATGTGGTTTTATGATTATGGAATTTCTGGATTAGAGTTCGATAATTTTCACCCTAAATTTTTGGGAGTTACCGGTTGGTGGGACCACCCTGACATTATGGACGACATCGAAACAATTCAAAACATCGTACAACAAAAAATGGACGATAAAGTACCCTACAGCAATGATGCCGACGTTCTTTTTGTGTTTGATACACAAAACAGCTACAATACCGCAAGTTTGTACAATAGCAATCCAATGACTGAACTTTCCGTTGATTGGGGTACATTAGCAGCCTATAGGTCCGGGGTTACCTTTAATTCTGTACACTTAGCCGACCTAAAAAAAGTGAATTGGGCGCAATACAAAGTGGTTGTTTTTGCCAATACTTATAAATTGTCTGTGCCACAAAAAGAATTCATAAAGGATAGTATTGCTACTCAAAATCGACACCTAATCTGGATGTATGCCCCTGCAATTGAAGAAGCAGAAGGGTTAAACATAGATGCTGTATCCGCGATAGTTGGTATGCAGATAAAAGAAACTACCCTCGAAGACACCGTCAAAACTATTGTATCGAAGGAAGCAGCACAGTATATTTTTCAAGCAGATACTCTACTCAATAAAGTTAGTAAAAAAGCTTACCATCCAGCCTTTCGTGTTGTAGATACGGAAGCTGTCCCTTTGGCCTTTTATACCGAGAACCAACAGGTCGCAGCTGCTTATAAAAAACAGGATGAATACCACAGTTGGTATATTGCAGCACCTGCCAAAGAGGGCAAAAAAAATATCCTCCGTTATATCTTAAATCAAACCGAAGCGCACCAATATACAGAAGACCCTCAGGCCGTCGTTTATGCCGGATGGGGCCTTGTATTTTATTACAATAAGTTTAACGAAAAGGGCTTGAAACGTTCTTTGAAGCTAAAAAACGGTAAAATAGTTGAATTCACCATGCCCAATATTGGTTGTGGCGTTTTGATCGATGCCCAAAGTGGCGCTATTCTGATGCAAGCTCCTTAATTTTTGGCCTTTAGTCCCATTCAATAGCCTTTTTGACAACTCTAGCAGGGTTCCCTGCCAGTATCTGTTGCGTCTCTTCAAAGGATCGACTCACCAAACTGTGGGCTCCTATCACATTGTGCGGCCCTACTTCTACTCCTTTAAGAATGGTTGCCCGAGCACCTATCCATACTTTTGAGTGAATAAATATAGCGGCATCTTCATTGATACGCTTTTGAGAAGCGTCATAAATACTGTGCTGATCTGTATCCATGATTAAAACCTCCCACGAAACCAATACCGCTTCACCCAAGTTTATTTTATGGTGGCATATAATGGTAGAGGCCCCTGTTAGATTGACGCGGTCACCTATATGTAAATTGCCTTTGATGTGTAATTTACAGGCAGCGCCAATACGACAACTACCCTGAACTTGCATCAAACCGGATAGCCTAACAATAGTCCGCTGATTTCGAAAGTCATTCACTTCGGTCGTCCCAAAACCAATTTTGAGACAGGCAAAACTCGGGTGGTCAATTTGTACTTGTCCGGTCCCTCTAAAGGATGTTTTGTGCGATACAATAATAGGGAATTGAATGGCCTGACGCAGCGGAAGGTATCTAAAATTTAGATAGAGCGATTTAGGGAAACCCAATAAATACAAAAATAACAATCGTATTTTTTCTGCCATAAAAAAGAGAATCTAAGATGCAGATAACACATCAATGAACACAAATATTAATTTATTGGTTCAGAATTACAAGCATCTCGTTTAATTTCTCCTGGTAAAATAGCATAGACCGGTATTTCCAACTTCAAGGCCCGACATTGTTTACGAATAGCTGTTTTGATTTGAGCTGCAGAGTAGCGGCTCGAGAAATGTTTTAGTAAAAGTGCCTCAATATTAATTTCAGAAGCCATTTGTAGTACATCTGTTAAGGTACTGTGCTTGTTCTGCTTATTATTAAGGCCCGGTTGTTCTTCCAAAAAAGTAGCCTCATGAATCAAAAGTTTGGTATTATCCCAATGCTCAAATTGACGAACAGGACAATCTCCTGATATACCTATCAATTTTTCGCTGTGTTGCTCACTAATAAAGTCTTGCCCTTTTTCTTTAGCAAGACCTGCTATTTCTTGGCCGTTGAGCGACTGAAAAGCAGGCTTTAATTTTCTTTTGTGCTGCTGAACTAAATAACTAAGACTTTTGTGTACGCCAAGCGGAACCGGTATGTGTTCGTTTCGAATAGCCTGTACCGTTGTATTGGGCTTCACCCTTATTGCTTGACCATCTTCTATTCCCGTCCAGGGCGAAACAGCTGTGTGTTTGTCAAACCTAGCCATAAATGCTTGCATGTATTCAAACGATTTGCAATCTTTGGGATAATAAAAATGTGGTAGATTAGCCCGATTATTGAGTTGACAAAATTGCAATAAGCCCGCTAAGTGGTCTCGGTCAGGATGTGTCAAAAATACTTGTTTGACCTTGCGTGCTTTTTGCATCAAGCCTGCCGAAAGGCCATCACCTGCATCGAACAACAAACCCAACTCTTCTACAAATATCCAAGTAGAAAAAAGAGCAGTTGAAAAGGCGGTAATTTTAAAATTTTGAGTGGCCATCTAGATTTTTATTATATAACTCATTTCTGTCCGTTATAGTTCAACAAGAAGGC
>CAJQQM010000207.1 GCA_905480485.1 uncultured Aureispira sp. | reverse complement strand
GTAATGCTGCCCTAACTACATAGCATAAATTACTGTAAGAGGCTGCCTGATTAAATCAGGCAGCCTCTTTTTTGTATAGTTACACCAACGACTTTGGCATTTGTTTTGAAGTTTGAACTATGGCCAATCTCCACTAATTTAATTATCCTAATCTAAACCATCACCTATGCATTCCAAAATCCTTGATAGAATATGTTATGGTAAAAATGATAGGATGCTGTATCAAATTCAAAAATTAGGCTTTGAAGCGTTTGTTCAAGCACAGCTTCATCCAAACAAACAAGAAAATCCTCAACTTGAAGCTATTCGTAATCAGTTTGTACTAGGAGGTGATGACCCGATGCAAAAAAAGCATGTTTTTCAATATATTAATGCTGAGTTGGAAACGTTATGGTCTATTCATTTAAATGACAAAAAACAAGAAAGACGAGCGATGTTGCCAGCATTGGAACTTATTGCTGACACCTGTATGCGTGCCCTATACAGTGATTGGCAATTGTACGAAATAATGGTTCAATTTTGGCACAACCATTTTAATGTAAGTGTTGATGCAGATGATCGAGTTGCGATTGTATTGCCCTTGTATGATCGGGAAGTGATACGAAAACATGCTTTAGGGAATTTTAGAATTTTTCTCGAAGCTGTTGCTAGCCACCCGGCTATGCTTTTTTATCTTGACAATGCCTTTAGTCGAGCGGGTCCGGCAAACGAAAATTATGCACGAGAACTATTTGAATTGCATACCCTCGGAGAGGACAATTACCTTAATCATTTGTACAACCGGTGGAAAGAAGTTCCTGGAGCCGAAACGGGTATTGCAAAGGGGTATATTGACGAAGACATCTATGAAGCAGCAAGGGCTTTTACGGGCTGGACAGTTGCTGATGGCGCCTGGACCGAAGATGGAGATAAAGCAAATACAGGCGCTTTTATGTATATCGACAAATGGCACGACAACTATCAAAAACGCATTCTTGGCCAAGAATTCAGATCCAATCAGGGTCCGATGGAAGATGGCAAAAAAGTACTCGATCTTTTGGCATTTCACCCGGGTACTGCCCGTTTCATATGTACAAAATTATGTGTTCGTTTGGTAGCTGACAAGCCACCTGAGTCGATCGTTGAACAAGCTATAACTACTTGGATGCACCATCAACATTCAGATGATCAAATCAGAGAAGTAATCAAGACAATTCTATTGTCTGATGAATTTATAACGTCCTTGGGCGGCAAAATTAAAACGCCCTACGAATTAATGATGAGTACTATTAGGGCTTTAGGCCTTAATTTGGTGCCCAAAATACCCATGAAATGGCTACTCAATCAGATGGGGTATCAACTATTTAGTTGGCCAACGCCTACCGGGCATCCTGACTGTAGCGATTATTGGTTGAATAGCAGTATGCTGCTCAAACGCTGGAACCTTATGCCCGTTTTGTTGATGAGTGATTGGCATAAGATGGTCGACTTTGACCCCAGTGACCAAGTGGGCCCCTCCGCAAGTAGTCAGGAAATTGTCGATTATTGGCTTACAAAAATTATGGGCAACCCTACCGCAATTGATGTACAGAAAAAAACAACACTTCTATCTATTTTATGCATAGAGAACCGCCAAGCAGAAGCCCCTGCTTTATTTTACTCTAAAGAAGACAAACGTTATCGATTACTACAAATAATTTGCTTGATTTTGATGGCTCCCGAATTTCAAGTTCGCTAAACGATAGTATTATGAATCGCAGAAAATTTCTTAAAGGCTTGGGTAAAACAATGGCACTGTCTAGTTTGCCTGGATTGCACAGCTATGCAATGTCTCCTAGTTTTTATAGGCACCCTCATGAAGAAATCTTTATTTTTGTCTTCTTGCGCGGTGGCTTTGATGCCCTAAATTTTGTGGCACCTATGGGCGATCGATATTATGCCGATGCTCGAATTTCTGGACTTAAGGTATCGGAGAAAAATGGATTATCGTTGAAAAATGGATTAGGCGGTTGGGATTTTAGTATACACCCTAACGCTGCAGCACTCAAAGAACTCTACGATAGTCGGCAATTGGCTATTATTCCTGCTTGTGGCTTAAACAATGGTACACGCAGTCATTTTGAAGCTATGGATATGATAGAACGGGGGCTTAACCAAAAAAATGGAACTGCAAAAGGCTGGATGACCCGTTACTTTGATAGTATTAAGCACCCCGGATTATTACCGGCTGTAGCAGTTGGCAATGGCCTGCCAACAAGCTTTATGGATTGCCGGCAAGCAGCTTCGATCGACCAATTAAACGACTATAAAGTACGAGGGGGAGCAAACATGCACGCGCTATTAAAGGGCTTTTATCAAGGGGAGTCTACCTTGTTACAAACAGGGCAAAAAACATTTCAAACCATAGAAACAATTCAGCAAAAGATACGCAAAAACAAAGAAGGACAACCAAAGGTATATCATCCTGAACACGGTGTTGAATATCCGGATAGTTGGCAGGTTAAAAACTTCAGTAGCTCTTTGCAACAACTGGCTCGACTCCTAAAAATGAACGTCGGAGTGCATTTTGCAATGCTTGAATATGGAGATTGGGATCATCACGAAAACCAAGCGTACCGATTTCCACAGCAACTAGAGGGACTTTCGAACGGGCTTGCCGCTTTCTATAATGATATGCAAGCCTATCATTCCAAAATGACCCTGGTAGTTATGAGCGAATTTGGTCGACGCCTTAAATCGAACAGAAGCGGAGGAACCGACCACGGACATGGCGGAGTGGCTATGGTTTTAGGAGGGAATATTAAAGGTGGAAAAATGTACGGCAAATGGCCTGGCCTAGCGACACATCAATTAGATAATGGCGTCGACTTGAACATAACCACCGATTACCGAAGTATCTTTAGTGAAATATTAGTTCAAAAACTTAAAACGCAACGACTTGACTACATTTTTCCAGGTTTTAACCATGCCAATACTTTAGGGTTTGCCTAATGCTAGCTGTTATTAGCTTGATTCCAATAGAACGTTCGCCTACTATATAATCCCAATAAAATAGGAAGACTATGGCGTCGGCCACTTAATAAATTTAATGGTTTTGCTACTTGAATGCTGCACAACTTGTAAATAATAAATTCCATTATCTATGCTGTCTAAAGAAATTTTATCCTTGAAAAATTGTTCGTAGTAAATTTCCTTAATGCAGCTCCCTTTGGAGTCAAAAATACGTATTTTTGTCTTGTAAATTGGTTGATCTAACTTTAGTTGCAATGCTTTTGAACATGGGTTTGGAAAAATTATCACGGACTCCAATTCATGCTTCTGTTCTGCCGAATTAGTAAATACTTGATGATTAGACAAGGGGCCTAAGCAATCTAAATTACTACTTTCTAGGCAAATCAAATCATAACAAACCTGTTTATTGCTCCCTACATTAACAACGATGAAGTTGTCTTTGGCACCACCCCCCATCCCGCTTCCAATAAGGCTAATATTATCATACCTATCGTACATTACTTCGGTTGCATAAGTCCAGGCATAAAAATCTCCCGAAAACATAAAAACTTGATTGGGCAAAATACTAAAAAGTGGTTCGACTTCAGTCCAGAAATTAATACTATCGGCTCTACCTGCCATCGAATTCGGAATAATACTCGGGTAATGCTCATGCCATAATACTTGATGAAAAAAAACAAAAATATTATCTACCGATAGACTTGTACTATTTAGGAGGCTATCTAAATAAGTGAATTGTGCCCCCGATATATTCCAGCCATCTATATTCGGATCGAGTATAATAAATAAATCATTGTGGTGTAAAAAATGATAATAGCTAGCCCCATATCTACTTTCATACAGCGGTCTATTTGTCATGTCGTGATTGCCGGGAGCAAAATAAACCGGCAAGCCTAAGGCATTAATGTCTGCATCTACCGAATCCCATGATGCGACAGATGCATGTTCAACGATATCGCCCGTAAGTACCCCAAATTCAATTTCGAACCGATTTTGCAGGTATGAAAATTTGTTTTTTAAGGGAGGGTGAAGTCCTTTACTGTTGATTGCCGGTTGGCCATAGCTGTGGCCGGCTACAAAAAAAGAGTAGTTGCTTTGGGCTTGAAGTACCGAAATCAAAAGCATGAAAATATAAAAAAAACCAACTTGAGACTTATTCATTCTTTTAAGGTTTTTAAAGTAACAAAAAGCTTGATAAAGCTAATAGGACGAAAACAGGTACCCTAATAGTAATTTTTTATTTGATCGAGCCGATACTAATTGTGTTAACCATCTAAAGGTCTTAATATAATTTATGCTATTTACAGGTAATTAAAAAATATAAAAAATATAATTTATCATTAAAAAAACAGCAAAAAAAAGAACTAAAACGCTGCAAAACAACTACTTAAGCCATTGAAATATCTTTTTTACCCCATAAAAAGACATTGTTTGCAAACAAATTAGCCTAGGCCTGTACTCAAGCAGGCTTTAGTTACAAGTCGTCGAACAGTCTCAATTGAGACAGTTTTGTGATTATTTACATAAGCCATAGAATAGTGCAGAGACAGTAGAACGACAACAGCTGAAAGATGCGGCGGACATTGCTACTGTAGATACACCACCGGGTGACAAGTAAAATAAAACAGGACTCCCTGATACTCTAAAAAAGAGTATTGATTCCTTAACAGGTTATTCTTTGCAAGAGGTCAAGGTACATTACAACCCTGACAAGGCTGCAAGTCTTAATGCCCTAGCCTATGCACAAGGGACAGATATATTGCCCCAAAGCAAGAAAAACACCTTGCACACGAAGTGTGGCATCTTGTGCAACAAAAAAATATCTCCCCATTTTAATTAATATACGCTTGCAAGCCACTTGACTATTGTTTTTTAAAATACTCGTACCGTAACTTTCGTCGAGAACTTTCATTATGCATAAAAAACATGATGAAAAATACGCTTCCTATTCTTACAATTATACAATTGCTTGTCACGCTTACTGATTCAATTATAGCACAAGAATATCGTCCCAAAAACTTGGTGCCGAATAGTTCTTTCGAACATCTGATGCATTTTCCAATGCAACCCAATCGCGAAAATTATTTTGAATGCGAACCTCTAAGTGGCTATATCCCTTTTCAGAAAAATGTTGCACATTGGAAAACAGCAAACTTAAATACTCCCGATTTGCGTATCTGCAATGGTGAAAACTACCGTTGTCTTAAAAAACGTTATGATTATACAGTTAGGCCTAAAAAAGGTAAAGTTATGGTGGGTATTATAACGCATATGTCGAATTATCGCAGCAAGACTTACAGAGAATTTATAAGTTTAAAATTAAAAGAAGTGCTTAAGCCCGGCATCAAAACTTACTGCGAACTTTGGGTATGTAAAGATCGAAAAGCTAAATTAGTTAGTAATAATATCGGCTTTTATTTTTCACAACGACCTGTTTACAGCGACTCGTATGAAAACATAGCGGTAAGACCCCAAGTAAATCACCGTTCAATAATTAATAAAGACGGACAAAAGTGGGAAAAAATTAGTGGCTATTTTTATCCAGAAAAACCGCTAATATACCTGACAATAGGCAATTTTTATTCAAACGATAGCAGCTCGTTTGAAGTATCTGCTTTTCATTCGGCAAATCATCGTCTGAAGGAGTATGCTTCTTATCTGATTGACGAAGTACGCGTTTGGCAAGAAAATGATACAATCGAACTTATGCCTGAAGTAGCCCTGATTAAAAACAAAGCGGTGACATTAAAAACGATTCGTTTTGAAAGCAACTCGGCTATTTTGTTGCCCGAATCGCTCCCTGAATTAAATAAGCTGTTTGTCCTTCTAAAAACAAGAAAAAATATAAGCATAGCTATTTATGGTCATACCGACAATCAAGGTACGCATATCGACAATCAAGGTTTGTCGGAAAGACGTGCAAAAGCCGTTTTGCATTATTTGAATCAAAAAGGCATTGCTACAAAAAGAATGCGCAGCGTAGGCTACGGCGAAAGTCGACCAATCGATAAGAATACAACGGCCTCGGGAAGACAAAACAATCGTCGTGTAGAATTTATGGTTTTGGATGCTTTAAATTAATCGCTCTTTCTGCCTGTCGACCCACGCTTCATTAAAGTAAGTCGACCAAAACAAAGCTCTAAACAATTGCCCCTTTCAATTTGTTATTAAAATAAAAGCGTCTATGAAAACGGGTATTATAATTACAGCGGTCCTATTAATTGTATTTTTTATTTTGCAGGGGTTTATTAGCAACAGCAGCAGCAATACCGAACAGTATAGCTACAAGGTATTGAAAGCTTATCCGCAATTTGAAGTTCGACAATACGAAGCGGCCCTATTTACAAGTGTTGATTTAAAGGCAAAGAATTATAAATCTAATTCGGGGGGTGGTTTTAGGATCTTAGCCAATTATATTTTTGGTGGGAATGCCAACGGTGAACAAATTGCTATGACTTCGCCGGTTGTGATGAATATGGATACCTCCTCTCAAAAAATGTCTTTTATGGTTCCTAAAGGATATCAATTAGATAGTATGCCGCAACCTGATGATACAAATATCTACTTCGAAAAGAAGGAGGGTTGCAAGATGGCTGCCGTTCGATTCGGGGGATGGGCAAATGATAAAAAAATTGAAAAAAACAAACAGAAACTTATTCAAATGCTTGCCAAACATCAACTCAAACATAAGGGTAATTTTTCTTATATGGGATACAATCCTCCCTACGAAATATTAAACAGGCGCAACGAAGTAGTGGTAGAATTGGCGGAATTTATCCATTAAAAGACGTCGTTACGTACTCTCGGTTTTATTTTTTTCTAAAATTTGCAATTAAAATCTAATTTTTTGCATCGCTCGGTTACCTCATTTGGCTTATATTAGGTATAATTATTTTTCTTCGAATCGTTAAATATTATATCATGAAATACCTCTTTTTAATTTTAGTAACTTTCAGTACATCTACCCTGTGGGGACAATGGATTGATTCCGACACGATCGCTGCAAATATTATCAAAACAAACACCTTATCTTTTCCAAGTTCTTCGACTGGTTATGCAACGGTCGTTTTAAGCGGTAGTTCTCAAGAGACGATTTTCAAAACTACCGATGCTGCCCTTAGCTGGACAGATCTTAATTATCCCTCTAATAACAATGCTGAACTACAAAACCTTCATTTTGTTGACGATCAAAATGGTTATATTGCCGTACGGGAATATAATACCGGTGTTTTTGATATGATGGTCAAAAAAACTGTAGATGGAGGATTAAGCTGGACGGACGTCAGCCCACTCCACCCACCTTTAGGTTCTGGAAAAGCAACCCTTCAATTTTTGACTGTCGACAGCGGATATTTTGCAGTAGAAAATATCGTTTATACCACCTTCAATAGCGGACAGTCTTGGGATTCAGATACGCTAGTCACTACCTATGGAAACTTTAGAGATATAGACTTTTGGGATAGCCAATATGGTGTAGTAGGTGGATGGGATGGTACCTTTGCTTACTCAGGTATCTTGTTTATTACCAACAATGGCGGACAAACCTGGTCTGAAGTACAGATTCCTCAAACTTATTCCTCGATTGTAGCTGTTCAGCGTGTCAGCCCTACACATATTTATGCCTTAGGTAGTGAATTTACAGGGCGTTACCTATTTAGAAGCAGCGATGCGGGGTCTAGCTGGGATACGCTAGATTTGACGGCATTTGCTGCCAACAATTCAGCTAATTTAAATAGCCTTCATTTTTTGGATGAAAACAGGGGCTACATCGGCACCGATGACGGTCAGCTACTTTACACAACTGATGCGGGTCTAAACTGGGCATCTGTCTATAATTTTGGAGTACTGAACAGTGGCGTTAAATCTATTGAATTTAGCGGTAATATTGGGTATGCTGTCAGTAATATGGGTAGAATAGCCAAAACAAGTTTGACCAATTCAGTGCAAGTAAATAACGAATTTAGCCCTTTAATAGGTTTTCCAAACCCTTGCTCAGATTATTTTCGCATCAACTCTAAACACCAACAAACTCTAGCAGTATTTAGCTTAGACGGTCAATTAATTTACGAAAAACTAAAACCTGATAATCAATTCATTATCCCAACAAAAGAATGGTTGAACGGTTATTATGTGGGTAGATTAACCAATAAAAGCGGTAAGATCAGCCATTTTAAGATCCTTAAACAATAGAAATTTATCTTTATTTTAGTTTTTTGTCGCTTTGACGTTGGTTGATACCCTTTTCCGTATCATCATCCCTGAAAACGCTGTAATTTCTTTCCGACAGTCTGAATAAGACGCGATTGCCAATCTTGAGGGAGCCGATATTTTGTATTTTAATACAAATACTGATGCACCGAATGTGGTGCTGCTGTATCGAATCAAAGCTAAACCTTCGACTATCTTGACGGCTTAGTCTCGGGCGTTTACTGTCGTTCTATTTTATTTGACGGCGGGCAAGAGTTTCAGAAATAATTTATTATAAATAAATAAACGATTCGTGTCGACCGACACTGCCTCCGATTCAAAAACATAGCCCTTTAGAACCTGTTTCTAAAGGGATTTTTGTGAACAATACTACCTATCATGTAGTTGTTGAACACAGCTTCTAAAATCGAAGGCCTGTAGTTATTCAGCATGTTGTACGATTGACCTCACGTTACTGCTTCGCTTTTTGCCGCTTTAAGTACTTCATTCGTTCTATTACCCCTTGACCAAACAAACACAAGCCTGCATTAAAAACCACTAAAGCGGCTGTGCCCCAAGCAAACCATATCCAAAAATTGTAGTTATTAAATTTATACCACAATGCTTCTCCAAAAAGAGACAAACCTGCCCCTGTGGCGAGAAGGCCCGATATGGAAAAAATTAGCCATCGGGTTTTGCTTCGATTTCTTTTTTGATTCATTTGAATTAGATTTTAAAAAAAGCCTTGCTATCGGCTCAATTTACTTATTTTTTGATATTTCTTGTGCGATATATACAATGAAATAGAAATGGATGTTTCAGTATACCGAAAAATTAATACCGCTTTTAATTTCTTAATGCACAATTAATTATATTTAGGCACAAACTTAAATCAACAGGATTCCCGTGACAAGTATTTTTAACATGAAGCAGCAAGCAATTATACAATGTGTTTCAAAGCTAATGCAGGTTCAGTTTAGGGAAATACGCCCGATTCAGGGAGGAGATACTTCAGCCGCCTTTTTGTTGCGAGGTCGAAAACAGGATTATTTTCTAAAAATAAACGCAGACAGGCATGCTCAACAAATGTTTGAGGCAGAAAAGCGGGGACTTCAACTCATTAAAGACAGTAAGTGTATTGCTACACCGAAGGTACTTGCTTGTCAAGCGGTAGAACAGTGTGCCTTTATTTTACTTGAATATATTGCTAACAGACCCGCAAGTTCGTCTGATTTTAGCCTATTAGGCGAGCA
>CAJQQM010000206.1 GCA_905480485.1 uncultured Aureispira sp. | reverse complement strand
CTCAATGTAATTTTGGCCAATCGTAGAACAGGAGATTTTGCAGCGGACCATACCGCTATGGAACAACTACTCATTCGATCATTTTTCGAAGATTATTGCTAAAAATTATGCTACAATAAGCTATATATAGCTTTAGATAGATAATTTTTGTTGTATTTAGCCATTCGCTTACTTATCACTGCAGGCTAATGCCCTTGTATTCTATGAGGGGGATGCCCTAGCTAAACAACAAAATATAGATTTAGATTTGTGTTTTATTGATCAAACCATACCGTTGTCTGGTCCTCAGGACTTCCGTTGTAATTGATCGTAATTTCTTCGCCAACTATAATGTCGCGGTGTGCATAGATACAAATTTGACGGTCTATTTTATCAAATTCATAAAGTGCATTGGCTTGATAGGCATGATTATAAATTGAACCATATCCCAAAGCAATAACACCTGTTTTTTCAACAATATCCCAATCAAAATAATAATTATTTAGGCTGCTTCCTTGCAGAATCCTAACATCTTGAGCATTCAAAAAAATGACTGGGCACAGCTCTATAATACTGCCTTTAATTATAGAATCAGCAGCAAAGACACCCAAGCCGTGCAAAGGACTATCAGCAATAAAAACAGAAGGAATTCGATGTGACATAACCGTAAAAATTTGTTGCTATTAATTGGTTCCAATTTATAAAAAAATGCTGTAATAATGGAAAAATAGATTTGTTAGTATTTTTTCAAAACACTTTATCGATTAATTATGACCATTCATTTAGCCAAATACTCCATTCATAAATTTTGACTGGACAAGAAAAGGTATATCACCTATATTTGTATCATAACAAAGCGACAAACCTATGACACAAAACTACTATTCCTGGATAACCGAAAACCGATCTGCATTAGTTCTCAAAAAAGACCTGATTTTTTTTAAAAAACTTTCGGCCTCCGAATCGATTGATTGGATTCAAAACATGTATCAAACCAATTGGTATAAACAATCAGAGACTATTTATTTCAGTGACATCAAAAAAATTGTTTTTTCATCCAAATGCATGCATATATACTTGCATCAACAAAAAAAATTGACCATTTCAATCAACGAAACTGAAATGATAGAATCTATCAAAAAAGCCCTTGTAACCTTAGGCCCTGTGTACAGAAACAACCTGAGTTGTAAAGAATCCAAACAAAAAAATATTCCCCTAAAAAACTATAGTTTATTAATGATTCCTTTTATTGCCCTGTCTGTTCACTGGATTTTGGGAATACTTGCCTTTGGTCTGTTACTGATATTAAATACAATACAACTATATCAACAAAGCAATCAACCTTTACGCTATCTAGAATCTTTCGAATACGATATACAAATATGATGGTATGCTAGCGCATTAAAGAACGGTATTGTTGCAGCCACTGCTGTGCTATCCTTTGTGGTGCAAAATGTTGCATAGCATATTCGTAGCCTTTTTGAATACGTTTCTCGTGGTCGTTGGTATGTTTAAAAAACAGCTCAAGGCATTGCAGTATGTCCTCCTCTTCTACAGGGTCGAAATACCAACTATCAGGGCCGGCTGCCTCGGGCATTGCTGCGGTATTTGAACACAAAACAGGTGTTTTGCTCAACAAAGCCTCAACGATAGGCAAGCCAAAACCTTCGTATAACGAAGGAAAAACCAAGGCTTTTGCCGATTGATAAACAATTTTTAATTGATTAGTCGTACGAATATCGGACCGCCACAAAACCATATCTAAGATATTTAAACGACGGCATAATTTTTTTAGGGGCGCACTAAACAATCCTTTGGAAACGACAAGTAATGGAATCCGAGAACTAGCATCAAGCCGACTATAGGCCTTGAGTAACGTTGTCAAATTTTTGCGAGGATGATGTGCCCCTACAAAAAGCAGGTAGTTAGCGGGCAAATTTAATAGGTTTTGAGCTTGTATCTGTGGTTCTTGAGCTTGTTTTTGATAATATATAGGGTCACAAGATTGATAAATCACCGAAATCTTTTGGGGGGATACTTTATAAAAATCTACCAAATCATTTTTAGTGTTTTGGCTAATAGCAACAATATCATCAGCATTCTGCAGCGCATTCTTTAATTTAAGATGATAAAAACTGCGGTCAAAGCTAGTATAATGTTGGGGCATTATTTGTGATATAACATCGTGGATGCTGACTACGGACTTGGTCTTGCAGTGTTGAATTCCGAAAGGTAAATCGTGACTTAATCCATGATAAATATCAATTTTATCTTTGTTTAGTAATTTTTTGATGCCCACTGCGCGCCAATAAGCATCAAAAAAATGAGAAGATGTCTGAACACTATAGGCATCGTCCTTCAAAAAAGGGGCAGTAATTGAATTCTCGGGTGCTTGAGGGCTATATAAATATAGGGGCATTTCTGGCAAATAGAACTTGATTGAACGAACTAGCGTACGGCTGTAGTTGCCCAAACCCGTAGGATTATTAAAAAGCCGTTTTGCATCAAAGCCTATTTTCATTGTAATAATGGAATTAAATCGGACATAGAATAAAACACTTTAGCCCCTGCCTTTTTAAGTATTGCTGCGCTTGAAATATTGGTATAGGCATATACATCAAAACCTCCGCGAACGGCTGCCTGCACCCCTGCTAAAGAATCCTCTATAACAGCACAGTCTTTAACGGCAAAACCCATTTGTTGGGCAGCATGCAAAAAAAGATCGGGTTCAGGTTTCCATTTTTGGAGATCGTAAGCGCTAAAATAATGCCCATCAAAATAATGATTTAGATTTAGCAAATTCAAATTTAACTGAATTTTATCTTTAGGTGCGTTCGAAGCAACACAAATAGGGCATTTAATTTGTTTGATTACTTGTTCTACACCCGGTATTGCCTTCAAATCTTGCCGAAAGGCACGGAAGGTACGTTCTCTAAACAAATCAACTTTGTTCGCAGCTAAAGGTTGTGCGGCTTGACGTTCTATATCCTCAAGGCAATACGCCAAAGAATGTCCGGAATAAGCTCGAATTGCTGTATCTAAATCGAGTTCTAATCCTATATCTGCTGCCATACCAACAAGAACAGCTATAGAAGTAGCCTCCGAATCGACTAACACCCCATCACAATCAAATATAATACACTTATACTGCATACCATTCATCTATTAATTTAAAAACTTGTCATTACAGACTGCCATTGTTTAATCGCCTCGATTGGATGTATTAACATGATACAATTTAGAATTAAACTATCTCGAATACTATACAACATGATCATTTCAACCGCAATGAATAATACTATAGATTTTTTGAGTCCAAGTACTGAAGCTAGCAAAAAACCCAATGCACAAGCTAATAAATCTCCCATTGAATTGAGCACCGTGTCTCCGGAATATCCCAAAGCCCCTGCATCACGGTAGCGATTAATGACCAAGGACGAATTTTCTAATAACTCCCACAATGCTTCAATGAATAAAGCGATATTTAAACGCCAAGAGAAAGAGAAACGGTTGCGCAAACCGTACAATAAACCAAAAAATAAAACCCCATGCAAAAGGTGTGAAAAACTATAAGGGTCAGATAAATGTTGAGAATTTTGATCGCTCCAAGCATCTGCAACCCAAAAATAGACCACACCACTTTCTGCCATCCATATCCTACCCATCGAATGAAGGCAATAGGCTGTCAAAAACAATAATAAAAGGGCCCCTAAAACAGCTAATTGATTACGCTTCATTATTTATTGATTTAACTTGAGTAAATCACTCATCCCAAAAACACCTTTTTTATCAATTATCCACTCTGCCGCCATTAATGCACCTTGAGCAAATCCTGTTCTTCCTTTTGCTGCATGTTTGATTTCTAAACTATCAATAGTAGAATCGTAATGTACTACATGAGTGCCCGGTGTGTCTGCAATACGTTTCGCCGTAATTGCTAAAGTTGTAGCAGCTGTTTCGGCTGTACTTAAAGAATAATTTTGGTAGTCGTCTAGGGATTCTATGATATCCTCAGCAATTGTAACGGCTGTGCCACTTGGTGCATCCAATTTATGGATGTGGTGAATTTCTTCTACGGACACCTTGTAGTTAGGCTGACGATTCATCAATCTAGCTAATCGTTTGTTGATTTCAAAAAAAATATTGACGCCAATACTAAAATTAGAGGCATAAAAAAAGGCATTCTGATGTTCTAAACAATGTTGTACGACCGAATCGTATTGATCTAACCAAGCGGTAGTACCACATACTACCGGCAAACCTACCTCAAAACATTGCATTATGTTTGAAAAGGCTGTATCCGGACGTGAGAACTCAATCGCTACATCGGCTTTTTTTAAATTTTGAGCGTTCAGATCCTCTAAATTATTGGCCGTAATTTTCAAAACAATCTCATGCCCATTTTTTAGGGCAAGACCTTCTATAGTTTTGCCCATTTTTCCGTACCCAATCATGGCTATTTTCATAATTAACTAGCATAAAAAAAGGTTATTAAAAAATTGCAGGCGATCAAGCAGCAGTACAATTCATTTAATAACCTTTGAGTTTGATTAATATATTAAGCTTCGTCCAAGAAGGGATATTTATAATCGGTTGAAGGCACGAAAGTTTCTTTAATGGTTCGTGGAGAAACCCATCTTAACAAATTTAATGACGAACCTGCTTTGTCATTTGTTCCTGAAGCACGCCCTCCACCAAAAGGTTGTTGACCAACTACAGCCCCTGTTGGTTTGTCGTTAATATAAAAGTTGCCGGCTGTATTTTTGAGCATATCCGCAGCTTTTTCGATCACTAAACGATCGGTAGCAAACAAAGCACCCGTTAGGGCATAAGGCGTAGAATCGTTTAAGATTTCTATTGTTTCATAAAAATCGGCGTCATCGTATACAAAAAGTGTTAAAACA
>CAJQQM010000205.1 GCA_905480485.1 uncultured Aureispira sp. | reverse complement strand
ATTAGATGCACAAGGAGATTTTATCTGGGCAAAAACATTGGGAGGAACAAGAGATGATGGTGGTGTTTCTGTTGGGACAGACACATTAGGCAATGTTTATACAATGGGGTATTTTCGGGATACCGTAGATTTTAATCCTGACACGACTATTTTTAACCTTGCTGCCAGTACTATATGGGATGAAACGTTCATTTTGAAGCTAGACCCACAGGGAGCATTTGTCTGGGCCCAAAGTTGTGTTTCATACAGCTGTAGAGATACAAAAATAGATCCTTCGGGTAATATTTACAACATAGGTAATTTTCAAGTTACCGTTGATTTTGATCCTGACAGTTCGAGTACGCACTATTTAACCTCTAATGGATCGGGTGATGTTTTTGTGCAAAAATTAGATGCGCAAGGCCATTTTATATGGGCCAAAAGTTTTGGTGGTCTTGGTTGGGATTTCCCTCGCGCACTTACGCTAGATAGTGCTAATAATATCTATTCAACGGGCCATTTTGATTATTTAGCAGACGTAGACCCTGATACTTCTGCTGCGCATTACATAAGTTCTAATGGTCAATGGGATGCTTACATACAAAAATTAGATGCACAGGGTAATTTTATGTGGGCAAGAAATATTGGCGGATTGACGAATGATATAGGAATATGTATTGCAGTAAATCGTTCAAACATCTACACCTCTGGAGAATTTGAAGATATTGGCAACTTTGATACTGAGAATGGGTTTAGTTTCATGGGTTCGCTTAATAGCACCGATACCTATATTCACAAACTAAATGAACAGGGTATTACAGGGAGAGTTTACCAAGATTTTAACGCATCATGCTTGCAAGATAGTTTAGATGTCAATTTGGCCAACCGAAGTCTTCTTATAAATCCAGGAAATATTATTACGACAACCAATAGCAACGGTATTTGGAGGGTTGACAACCTCCCTCTTGGGAATTATACCATTACCGTTGATACTACCGGTAATTGGCTGCCCACTTGTCCAATTACACAAAACTTTACCGTAAGTAATAACGATGGTATTATCTACGCAGCAAACTTTGGTTTTGTATCCACTAATCCATGTCCTGAACCGAATGTTTCTATTCATGCACCTTTTTTACGCCCGGGCTTTTCTAATCAATCCGTTTATATACAAGTTTCGAATCTGCATACCGGAACCGCTAGCTTAGATAGCTTAGATATAATTATTGAATTAGACACCTTATTAACAGTACAATCTATGTCTGTGCCCTATGTAAGCTTGGGTAACAACCAATTCAAAATAGGTTTAGATACACTATTGCCGGGAGGAAATAGCAATGCTGTCATTAGCTGTTTGTTAAGCCCAAATGCTATTTTGGGACAAACACTGTGTATGAGTGCCCAAATAGTTCCTATTGATGCTTGTGTATTAGATACAATCCCTAATCCCTATCCACCCGGCACAATCAATCCTTGTACCCTTCCGTGGGACAATTCAAGCCTAAGTATAGTAAGTCATTGTATAAACGATAGCATCCACTTTATAATTCGTAATAATGGCGTCTATGGCGCTGGAGACATGACCTGTTATGCCCCCGTTCGTTTATATATTGACGGTCAATTTTTTTTGGGTGATTCTATACAACTTGCTGGGGAGGATTCTGTGGAATATATCTTTAGTGGTGATGGTAGAACTTGGCGTATGGAGGTAAGTCAACACCCCCTTCATCCTGGTAATTCGCAGCCGAGTACGACCATTGAATTGTGTGGAAATACATCAAATTGGACGTCTAACTTAGTCACTATATTACCGCAAGATGACGCAGACCCGACCATTGATATCTACTGTGGCCTAGTAACAGGTAGTTTTGACCCAAATGATAAAACTGGATACCCGCTAGGCGTAACGAGTGCACACCATATACTACCGAATCAAGCGTTAGAGTATTTGATTCGTTTCCAAAACACCGGAACCGATACGGCGTTTACAGTAGTTATTCGAGACACCTTGTCAACTGACTTGGATATTTTTTCAGTTCAAACCTTAAATTCAAGCCACAATCATAGTTTTAGAATGTATGGCCCTAGAATATTAGAGTGGACATTTTACAATATCATGCTAGCTGATAGTACCACCAATGAACCGGCAAGTCATGGATTTATAAAATTCAAGGTTAACCCGATACCTAATTTGTCTTTAGGGACTGTTATTGAAAACACTGCATTTATCTATTTTGATTTTAATCTACCGATTATAACCAATACAACACAGCATCAACTGGCAGTCCCTCAAAATTTGAACTGGGACGGTCAACAAACCTTGAACTTTACAGGCTGTTCGGACGTCGTTTACAATAATATTAGCTATGACCAGCCTGGTACCTATTGGCAAAGAATTACCAATAGTGGTTTAGATAGTTTATACACTCTGAATATAGCTATTCTTGAGACTACATCCTCTATTGCTGAAAATGCCTGTCATGCCTATACTGCCGCAGATAATCAAGTATACACAAGCAGTGGTGTCTATACCGCAATTATTCCTAATGCCGCGGGTTGCGACAGCATTATTACCATTAACTTAACGATAAAAGATAGTTCTTTTGCAACGATCAATACATCGAGTTGCACTACCTATACTGCCGCAGATAATCAAGTATACACAAGCAGTGGTGTCTATACCGCAATTATTCCTAATGCCGCGGGGTGTGACAGCATTATTACCATTAACTTAACGATAAAAGATAGTTCTTTTGCAACAATCAATGCATCGAGTTGTAACAACTATACGGCCGCAGACAATCAAGTATATACCTCTAGTGGTCAATACACTGCAACGATTCCTAATGCCGCGGGTTGTGACAGCATTATTACCATTAACTTAACAATATATCAAATTCCATCAGTGCTGTTATATGATACCACTTGTAGCGTCTATTATGTAGCTCCTGATGGGCAATGGCTATTCGCCACGGGACAATATACTGCTGTTATACCTAGTTATTTGGGCTGCGATAGTACCATCATCGTTAACGTTGTGTTCAACCAAAGTTCTTCAAGTGTTCTAAATGAGTCTGCGTGTAACATTTATACCGCTCCTGATGGACAATTATATTACTCAAGTGGCCAATACTTTGCTACTGTTTTAAATGCCTCTAATTGTGATAGTACCATAACAATAAATTTAATTATCGATAATTTAGCCGACAGTAGTGTCATTCAAAATGGTTTTACCTTAACAGCTAATGCCGCTGGTTTTAGTTATCAATGGTTAGATTGTAACTTCGGTAATGCCCCTATTAGCGGAGCAACCAATCAGTCTTACACTGCCATTTCTAATGGAAATTATGCCGTTCAAATAACGAATGGAACCTGTACCCTTACATCAGATTGCATCAATGTTACGGGAGTAGGAAACAATTCGATTAATGATAATCTACAAAGTATCCACCTTTATCCAAATCCTACCACTGGATTCCTTTACATATCAAAAAAAGACCATTATGAAATAAATATTGATTTGATAGACAACTTGGGTCGAGTACTCCTTTCTAAAATAGCACAAAAGCAGTTGATAAAAATGAACCTCAATCCTTTGCCTTCGGGTATTTATTACTTGACTATAAATAATCGTCAACAAACTACCACAAGAAAAATTGTAAAAGAATAGGGTGTTTTGTGCACGGGGTGTTTCGATGATTAAACGTTTCTAGTGCAGTTTGAATAGCCTGTTTCCGACAAATAAAACAACTCATTAGTAAGCTAAAACAATCAATTTTGTCTACTATAACTATAGCTTGTTCAGGCTTTTCTTTGTCGTTTCTATTGAGAATAGTCACGACTTGTTTGCTTTTTGTAAAGCATTTTCGTCAAAATTGTTACGAACTAAGACAGGAGGGGTTTAAAAATTGTCATTTCCCTAGCATTTAACCTAATTTAGTTTTCGCTCTTATTCAAAATACTTATTTTGTAAAAAAAAATAATGAAATATCTAGCAATTCTATTGTCTCTTTGTTACTGTACTACAACTTTTGCACAACTAAAGGATTCTCTAAATCAGAAAATACTAAATTATTTATCTGAATATGTTGGTGTAACAGCAAGTGACTTTGGAGAAATTGAAGTTACTGACCATCATGTTTCTAGTACAAGTCTTGCCAATCATTATTACTTAAGACAAAATATAAACAGACTGCCAATTTTTAATGCAATTGCAAACGTTACTCTTTTTGATGAAGAAATTAAGAGTATAGGGTATGAATTTGTGTCGTTAAGAACAAATAAAATTTCAGCTGCTACCCCTACCGTCTCGATTGAAAAAATACTTAATTATTTAATTCAACACTTAGGTATAAACGAAGATGTACGTTTTTATGAAAAAATTAAAACCAACAATAAATATTCTTTCCGTTCAACGATCAGTGAAGAGGAGAACGTAATTTGTGAGCTTGGATATTACGCAGAAAAGAAGCAAATCAAACTTTGTTGGGATATTTCAATATATCATCCGTCAAAAAGTAATTGGTGGTCTGCTAAAATCGATGCTAACAATGGTGCCTTACTTGACCTTAACAATTGGTTCAACAAATGCCAATTTCATAGCAATACCCATTCGAGCTTACCGTACAAACACGACTGCAGCAATACTAATTTTTTATTGAATTCAAACACTGCTCAGTACAATGTTTTTGAATTACCCATCGAAAGTCCAAACCATGGTCAAAGAAACGCGGTTTCTAATCCTGCTGATTCTACAGCTTCGCCTCACGGTTGGCATGATACCGATGGTGTATCAGGGGCAGAACACACGATTACGAGAGGGAATAATGTGTATGCCTATGAAGACATTGCTGATAATAATTCACCCGGTTATTCTCCTGATGGTGGAACAGCTTTAAGTTTTAATTTCCCGTACAATATTAATGAGCAACCAACGAACAATCTTGATGCTGCAATTACCAACCTTTTTTATACTAACAATAAAATTCATGACATTTTTTATCATTATGGATTTGACGAACAAAGTGGTAATTTCCAAGAAAAAAACTACTCTAATGTTGGATTGGGAGGCGATTATGTTCGAGCAGAAGCTTTAGATGGAAGCGGTACAAATAATGCTAATTTTGCAACGCCCCCCGAGGGTAACAGACCTAGAATGCAAATGTATTCATGGAGTTTTGGGGCGGATTATGGAAATTATCTACAAATTAACAGCCCCTCAAATATCGCAGGGTCCTATCCCTGTGCTCGAGCAAGATTTGGACCTGAATTACCTGCCAATCAATTAACGGGAGACTTGTTTTTTGTCGAAGATAATGTAGCGCCCGCAGCAGACGGTTGTGACAGTATTATCAATGCCAATTTAATCAATGGCAAAATTGCCGTTATAAATTTTGGCACTTGTCAGGTAACTGAAAAAGTTAAAAAAGCTCAAAATGCCGGAGCTACGGCTGTTATTATCATCAATACATTAGGTTTTTTATTTCCACTAGTTGGAGATGATTCAACCATCAATATTCCTAGTATTACTATCGCGGCTTCATCAGCGAATCTACTAATAAATGAATTGAATTTAGGGAATAGTGTCAATGGATCAATTGACAATCAAGGACAAGTCAACAAAGATAGTGACTTTGATAATGGAATTATTACACACGAATATGGCCATGGAATATCTAAAAGATTAACGGGGGGTGCCTCAAACACCAATTGTTTGAGAAATGATGAACAAATGGGCGAAGGTTGGTGCGACTGGTTTGGGCTAATGCTTACCATTGAACCAGGAGATTCGAGCCATGACATTAGAGGAATCGGGACCTATGTCAAAAATCAATCTAATATTGGCCCAGGAATACGGCCTGCACCTTACTCTACAGATTTTGCCATAAATAATTATACCTACAGTAAATCAAATGATGTTAATAATGTTTCTATGCCGCATGGCGTAGGGTTTATTTTTGCGACAATGCTTTGGGATTTGAATTGGGCGCTAATTGATATGTATGGAGGTACGCCTGATTTTGATATAATAAATGGAACGGGAGGTAATAATATTGCCATGAAACTGGTCGTTGAGGCCCTAAAAATACAACCTTGTAGCCCAGGAATGGTGGATGGTAGGGATGCAATTCTAACAGCAGACCAGCTATTGTACGGAGGAATACATAATTGTTTGATTTGGGAAGTATTTGCTAAAAGGGGGCTTGGCTTTAGTGCTGATCAAGGAAGCCCAAATAGTAGAACCGATCAAATAGAAGCATTTGATATTCCAAGTTTTTGTTTACAAGCTACAGCTATTCCTACTGCTAGTTTTGTTTCAAATAATAGTAATTGTAATTCCACCATTCAATTTACAGATTCTAGTGACCAGGCGCACAGTTGGCTATGGGATTTCGGAGACGGGAATTTTTCTTCATGGCAGAACCCTGAACATACGTATCAAAGTTCAGGGGTTTTTAATGTTAAATTAAAAGTAGTGAATAATCTTGGAGAGGATTCTACCAATCAAACAATTAACCTCACTTTGCCAACAGCACCCTCTTCTACAGATAAATATGCTTGTTCTGGAGCTGTAAGCTTTGTTACTGCCAATTCAACGGATGAAAATTATTGGTATGACATCTCGAATAAATTAATTGATGTTGGAGACACTTTATATACGGGGCCAGTCAATCAAACCATTAAATATTTTGTAAGAAATGCCAGTGGTGCCCCTTCTATTTTGACCGGACCTGCTGATACTAGTATTGGAGTTGTTGAAGTTTCAAATGTTACTGGATTTAATGGGATCAATTTTACAGTCAATCAAACATCAGAAATTCTTAGTACGATAGTTTATGCTGAAAATAACGGATTGAGATCCATCAAAATCTACAAAGGTATTTATGATGGAACCACCTATAGCGATTCTTTAATTTACGAAAAGGCTTTTTATTTGCTAACAGGTGAAAATAAACTATTTTTACAATCAATTTTACCAGATGCTGGACCCTATTATATTGGAGGTAATAATATGCAATTATTTAGAAATACGACCGGTGCAACTTACCCTTACAATACCAGTCTTATTAGCCTAGATGCTTCTACTGACAGTATAAATCCCAATTCTTACAATTTTTTTTATGATATGGTTGTGCAAACTCCAAGGTGTATTTCAGCACCTGCAGAAGTTAACTTATATCCTGTTTCTGCAGATTTTAACTTTACTCAAAGTGGCCTTGCTTATAGTTTTAATCCAGTAATAACAAATGCTAATAATTATTGGTGGGATTTTGGGGACGGAAATTTTTCAACAATATTTAATCCTGTCCATACTTATCAAAGTGATGGAAACTTTTTGGTCACCTTAAATGTGAATGATAGTTCTTGTACAGAATCAAAACAAATTGAGGTTCTTTCATCAAGTTTGAATATCAAAAATTCAAATTCCTTTAATGTTTATCCTAATCCTAGCAATGGAAACTTTTCTATACGGTCCAGTTTGAAAATTAAAGAAGTAATTTGGGGCGAGATTTACGATGTTAAGGGTACGTTTATTAAAGCTATAAAAATCAACGAAAACCAAGCATTAAAACAGTTTAAACTTGATCAATCATCGGGGGTCTACTTTCTAAGATTATTCAACTCAAAATTATCTTCTGTTCACAAACTAATCCTACAATCTTAAGACGGACCTAAACTAGACTACACAACCTGTCACACATGACGCTGTATACTAAAAAGGTTCGTTCACGTAGAGTTTCAAGCTGATGAAATACAATAGAAGATGACGATGGATTTCTTTTGAGTCTTGGTAGCTATCTTTGCTTACCGATTTTGATGGTAATCTGTATTTAGATGTAGCATTTCCCATAAAATGGCTAGGGGCTAAATTAAATGGGCTGTTATCCTAAGATTCAAAGGGTGGAACATAAGGCTGCTGAATGCCAAATAGCTAGGCCTAGTCTATAATAAACAAAAAAACCATACACTTTGTGTATGGTTTTTGTTTGTCGAGACGACTGGATTCGAACCAGTGACCCCTACCCTGTCAAGGTAGTGCTCTAAACCAACTGAGCTACGCCCCGTATTCGGATGACAAATATAAAAACTATTTTAAGAAACTCAAAATTCTCTTAGTAGGATATTAAATTGTGCCGATAAATACATCAAATCCTGGGTAAGTAAGATGGATTGTTATAGACGGTGGTAAGATAGTGGGCATTTATTCAATCAATTCTTTGATTAAAACCGCAACAGAACCCTGAGACTATTGTGAGGAAAATGTTAAAATTTATAAATAGATCAAAATACTTAAAAAAAAATTTTCTTTTTGTACAGAAATGGCTATATTTGTTATGCACACAACGGTTTCGCCACCGGAGTGTATCAAACTTGAATAAACTTGTATTACAATAGGGGTTCATTTAGGGTAGAATGAGAGCAATGGGGAGCTCAACATTTCTACCCGTTTTTTTTGTCATTTTTTGAGCCACAACTTCGGATTCTCTTTGTTTTTATTTTTCCATATTTCGAAGTGCATTATATATCCTGCACCGTTAAGCCCCCTTCCAATAGTACCAAGCTGCCCTCCTGTCCTAATCTTTTGGCCTTTTTTTACATACACCTTTGCAATATTTGTATAGGTTGTATAATAATCACCATGATTGATCATAACGGCATTGTTCTGACCTGGCATCGAAAAAATGCTTACTACAGTACCTTGAAAGACATTTCGTATAACAGAATTATATTGTCCTTTTATATCAATACCGTTGTTGTAAATGTAGACATCTTTTAAGCTAGGGTGTTTGTTTTTGCCATAAAAGCCCACTATTTGCCCTTGATAGACAGGCGACATGAGTTTGCCCCTCTGCGTTGAAAATGCATTGTCTAGATTTTTTAAACTTGGAACATAACGTATTTTAGGTCCTTCTTTTGATTCTTTGGCGGCTAATGAAGCTTCTTTTTCGGCTGCTTTCTTTTTTTTGTAGGCACGAGCTTTTCGTTTTGCTTCTGCTATTTGTTGATGAATGATTTTTTCTATTTTTTTACTCATTTGCTTTTTATAGCGTTTTTTGCGCACTAAGTCGCTGCGGAGTTGCCGTTCTTTTTTAGAAAGGACAGAAGCTTTTTTATCCGCATCTCTAATTTTTGTACGAATCAAATCGTATTGCTGCTGCGCCATTTGTACTAGTTCTTGTTGTTCGGCTTTGGTGCTTTCTAGTTTGTTAATACTGCCTACGAGAGCTTGTTGTGTCTTCGAAATGTAATTAGATTGAACAGCCCGTGTTTTTGAAAGGTGCCGATAATAAATCCAGTTTTGAAAACGCTTATTAAAACTACTCGAACTAAAGAGGGGAGAGGCTTCTTTTTGACAAAGTTGGAGTTTGTATAAATTACGAAGTAGTGTTTTGTAATTTTTTCTAAGTTTTTGTTGGTCAATTTCTAATTGTTCTACCACAACCATTTTTCGATCAATCGATCTGTCAAAACTATCTTTTTGCGCCCTAAGAGATTCAATGGTTTTTTGGCCACTTAGTATTTCTTGTTTTAATAGAGCAATTTTTGCTAGGGTTTTTTTTCGTGATTGCTTAGTTTTGGACAGTTGACTCGAAGTAGATTTTATTTGTCGATTTACGCTTGTTCGTTGCTTTTCTAGGTCGCTACGGCTTTGCCCCATCAACGGAGACTTAACACCCCAAAAAAGACAACAGCATCCGAGGAATCCAAGGTATAATTGCTTAAGCATAATATAAGTGTGTCAGGTATATACAACAAAAGACTAGTAAGTAAACCAATCCCAAAGCACTGAGTAGTCTCAATTTTTTGGAAGGCTGAAAGGCTACAGGAACAAAACGAGTTACTAAAATATAGTTGACAATGGCAAAGAAAGGAGTTGTCAAAAAAGAAAGTATCGTAGCTATTTTCAAAAAAGAAGACATATTGACCATAAAGACATTCAAAATAATCAAAGAACCGACGATCAATACCATCATCCACCCAAAATAATACATTTTGGGTACATCTACAAGCTTTTCAGCCGGGTCAGAATCATTTCTTGTTTTATGATGGATCAAAAAATGTGCTTTTGCCATTGCTCTTGGTAAGGCATCAAGGCAGGTTATTGTGGTACTAAACATCGTTATAAATGCAGCTAGACCAACAAAAAGCCCCGATTGAGGCCCTAGCGTCTGAGTATATAATTCGATGAGTTGCTGAGCAAAAACAGCGCCCTTAGCAGAGAATTGTTCGCCCGATTCAAACATAACTAAGGCACCTAGCGCTAAAAAAAAGATGGCTAAAAAAGTAGTCCCCCAATAACCAACTCTAAAGTCGAATAAGGTTTTGGCCAATCGTTCAACTGAAACTTCAGTAGCTTCCGAAACACCGCTCGAAGTAGCTTCTTTTTTTTGTTTTTCGATCACCCATAATGAATGCCAAACCGATAAATCTAGCGGCGCAGGCATCCAACCCATAAATGCAATTACAAAGGTAAGTCCGATGGCATCGGTCGGAAAACATGGCTGCCAAATTAGTGGAGAGGCGTGATTATTCAAGGCCATCAAAACAGTAACAAAGGTTAGAATTGTCAAACTCACAATAATAAACTTCATTAAGTTGTCCAATAGTTGATAACGACCAATAATAAGCATCAAAGCACAAAGGAGTAGCAGCAATAGCACCCACAGCATAACATTTGTACTGATAGCCCCAAATAGATAAGTTGCCAAACTTGCAGTAACAATCGTAACAGCAGCTTGAATCGTAAACATAGTCAACAGCGTTACGGCAATGAATAAAGCGAGGACCCAGGTTCCAATGCGCTGATAGCCTTTTAGTAAGCTTTCTCCGGTAGCTGCAGTATATCTAGGGCCAAATTCAAAAAAAGGATATTTAAAAAAATTAGCCAAAAGGACTAACCATAGTAATCCAAAACCATACAGGGCACCAGCTTTGGTAGAATATACCAAATGAGATACGCCAACTGCTGCCCCCGCAAATAACAAACCAGGGCCTAGTGTTTTGAGCCGCAACATCCAATTCATAGTTCGCTTAATTAGGTAGCGTTGTACAAGTGGCTGACAAGCCCGCCAACATCAAGCGCTCAAACAAAATAGATCCAAAGGCAAGACTTGGGGTAAGAAAGCCTGTATAGTTTGGTAATTTATCCAAGTCGCAAGCAAGTGCAAGGGCTGATTCACACAAAAAGCAAACGGTGGCTTTATTGCCCGCATCTCCAGGATATTGTAGGGTCATCATAGCTTTATTTTCAGCAGGGTCTCTACCAATCATCCGAACCTTAAAGAAGCCCTCTTCTATATTGGTTTCGCTTGGTCCTTCGCCCGATTTTGGTCCCCATTTGTGCATTAATTTGCGCATAAAGGCTGATTGCCCCATAATCCCAAAACTTAACAAGCCCATTGAGGCAATAAATGCAGGGATGCGTTTGCCGATTGCATGATACTCTTGGTACACAAAAGATTCGGGATGTTTCAAATTATATTTGGCCGCCAAGCCAATACTACGGTATACGACTTTCGAATTAATTTCAGACATAAAAAATGGATAGACCCATTTCTGTAGATCTTCGGCATAATGCTGCCACGGACTGCGTTTGATTTTGGGGATAAAACTGCGAAAGTTTAAATCTTTAAGGAGTAATTTAGGATTGCCCATTCGTTTCACTTCTCCAGATTCCATCATATTAAGCGCCGACAAAAAGGTGCCACCGTTCAAACCTCCTTTTGCCAAGGTGTAGTACGCCTCCGTTTTTGTGAGTTCGGTTCCAAAGCTTTCTCGAAAATGTTTTTGTAATAGCCAAACGCCGAGGTCAGCAGGAATACTATCAAAACCACAAAAGGGAACGATTTTGGCACCACTAGCGGCAGCGGTAGCACCGTGTTCGTCTAGCATGTTGCGCACCCAAGGGGCTTCCCCGGTTATATCCACATAATGGACTCCAAATGCTGCACAGTATTTTATAATGTGAGCACCATATAAGGCGAAAGGTCCTGCGGTCGATAAAATAACCTTGGTTTGTTGCACCAGAATTTTTATATCTTCTTCATGAAGGGCGTCGGCAATTAAAGCGTCTACTTCAAGATTCAGTTCTTGTTTAAGGGATAATAATTTAGATTCATTTCGGGCTGCAATAGCCCAGTTTAGAGATTCAGGTGCATGTTTCTGAAAGTATTGTACGGCCCTTTTGCCCGTAAAACCAGTGGCACCATATAATATTACATCGTATTTCATGTATAATTAATTCTGCTTTGATGATTATAATGTTGCAATATAATAATAATGCAGCACAAGGGAAACTCTACTGTCAAGAAGCTTCTTTCTGATCTTTCATCATGTTATCATCAAGAATATCCTCTTTGTAATAATGCAGTTGTTCCCAATCGGTTTTTTTTAGAGAACGAAAGCGATGTAAGCTATGATAATAATACCAACTTGCGCTGCAAGAGGGGATTAGGAAGATAAATACAAAAAAATAAAAATTACCCCAAAAGCTGTTTATACCCTTCTCGAGGGATAAAAACAGAAAACAAGTATAGGAAATGCTAAAAATTATATACTTTAGGTGTGTTCTACTTTTGTAGTAAATAAAATGAAAGCTTGCGCTCAGGCATTGCACAATAATCGTAATTGTTTGGAAAACGACGGATAGCATCAAAAACCTGCTTGCAAACGATAGATTTTGAGTGCCAAGGTATAAGCTGATACCTATCCCATAAAACAGCATCATCACCGGAAAGGTACATTGGGCTAATAAGTCTCTTTTGTAAATTTTACGGGTCGCTTTTTTCATGGTTTTACTTTAATAATTGTTACGTTCAACTTATTAATAAAACATTCAAATGTGCCTAATGTTTTTATTCCACAAAAATTATCAATAAGCATGTCAAAAGAAACAATTTTACAGCAAATAATACAATCTAGGCGTTCGATTTATCCCGATGCCTATACGCATCAAAAGATTGACAAGGCCGCTATCGAACAGATTTTAGAGGCCGCTAATTATGCACCTACGCATCGCAAAACAGAACCCTGGCGTTTTAAAGTTATAGAAGGAAATAAGCGTTCGGAAATGGGGGATATGATGGCAAAGCTTTACAAAGATAAAACGGCAGCAGATCGTTTTTCTGAACTTAAATATAACAGGACGGCACAGAAAGCCAGAAAATGTTCTCATGTTATTGCCATCTGTATGCAGCGTGACCCCAAAGAATCTGTTCCTGAATGGGAAGAGGTGGCGGCTGTTGCTATGGCTGTCCAAAATATGTGGTTGACGGCATCTGTATTAGGTATAGGGTCTTATTGGTCTTCACCTTCAACTATTCACGCGGACATTGTTCAACAGTTTTTACAACTCAAAGCAGGACAACGGTGTTTAGGTTTTTTTTATATGGGCTATCATCAGCAAGAGGCTGCCGAAGCTGTACGAACGCCAATAAAAGATAAAATAGAATGGTTGTCGTAGACCGAAGAGGTTAAAACAACTGATTGATGTCGGCTAATAATTGTTTTTGGGCTTTGTGAAATAAGTTTTTCATCTCATCAAAGTTTTCGTTATAGTGTTCTTCTTTTGCCCATTCTAGTTCTTTGGTCATGGTATTTAGAACATCGGTTATTACAATATCAATCGCTTGTTTGATACGGGAAGGTATTTCGTTTTTTTGATGTTGATTTAGGCAGTAAATGGCGTTGTTGGCCAAGGCTTCCAAAAAAGCTATGTCTGACTTTGATGTGCTCAAGTCAGATATTTCATCCCGAATTTGTTCAAGTTCCGGTATCATTTTTTGATTGAAGGGGCCGGAGGCAACTTGTTTGGGGGTTTAATGGATTCCCTTAGTTGTTTTTAACCAACCTTTTTTTACTAAATATGCTGCAATTTGAACGGCGTTTGTGGCTGCACCTTTTCTTAGGTTATCTGCTACAACCCACATATTCAAACTATTCTCTGCCGAATCGTCTCTTCTAATTCTTCCAACAAAAACCTCATCTTTATGATGAGCCGATAGGGGCATTGGGTACTCGTTTTTACTTGGATCATCTACGACGACGATACCTTCTTCTGCTTCTAATATAGATTTTAATTCTGTAATATCAAAATCTTTCATCAGGCTAAGGTTTATACTTTCAGAGTGTCCCCCTTGTACAGGGACACGTACAGCGGTGGCTGTTATTTGTAAAGTATTGTTATCGAATATCTTGCGCGTTTCATGAACGAGTTTAAGTTCTTCGCGTGTGTAGCCGTTTTCAAAAAAGACATCACAATGTGGTAGGCAGTTTTGGAAAATAGGATGTGGGTAGGCAGGATTCATTGCCTTACCGGTTTGCATCTCTTCTTCGTATTGTTTAACCGCTTGTACTCCGGTGCCTGTCATAGATTGATAGGTAGAAATTACTAACCTTTTAATGCCGTATTTCTGATGTATTGGATGCAGGGCAACTACAAGCTGAATGGTCGAACAATTAGGGTTGGCTATTATCTTATCACTTTGTTTTAGGTGGTCGATATTTACTTCGGGAACGATTAAGGGCTTGTCTTTGTCCATTCTGAAAGCCGATGAATTGTCGATAACCGTGGTGCCGACTGCAGCAAATTGTGGTGCAAATTCTTTGGCGATAGTTCCACCTGCCGAAAATAAAGCGAGTTGTGGTTTTTGAGCAATCGCCGAGGCCATGCTGATGACGGTTACTTTTTTTGATTGAAAATCAATTTTTTTACCTACTGATTTTTCGGAAGCTACGGCCAATAATTCGCTTACAGGAAAATTTCTTTCTTCTAGCACTTTTAGCATTACCTGACCGACCATGCCGGTTACCCCTACAACGGCTACTTTCATAATAAATAATTATATTCTTCGATTTGGAAATCCTGTTTCATATGTTTTTAATGCGTTCAAAGATAGATATTGACAGCTTATTATTAAACTTTTAACCTTCATTTAATCTTAGATTGTATAAATTTACTTAATTTCACTATGCCAAACCCTTTGGTTTTTCTGGCAGTTCTTTGCGCCTGCTATTTTAAGAATGAATATCCTTTTTTATGAAATTAATAGTGTACCTACTTTTTAGTATCCTCTGCATATCTGTTCAAGCACAAATCCTGCAAGATAATTTTTCGGATGGCAACTTCACCACCAATCCAATATGGACAGGTGATGCAGCAGATTTTATCATTAATTCTAGTTTGCAACTACAATCGGACAACCTTGGCGTTTCATCAAGTTCCGAATTATCTACTGTTGCCGCTATTCAGGATTCAACAATTTGGGAGTTTTATGTACAGATGGATTTTGCCCCATCTACTTCCAACTATGCATTAGTCTATCTTCAGTCAGATAATGCTAATCTATCTAATACATCAAATGGCTATTATCTACGAATAGGTAGCAGCGGAAGCACCGATTCTATCGAAATATATCGACTCGATGCAGGAGTTTCTACCAAAGTTTTTGGAGGTGCGGTTGGTGCTGTAGCTACGAACCCAACAGTGCGATGTCGAATTATTCGAAATAATATAGGATTTTGGGAGGTTTTTGTTGATTATAGCGGCGGCAGTAGTTATATATTAGAGGGGAGTTTCACGGATGCCAATCACAATAGTGGCAGTTATTTTGGTTTCAAAGCCACCTATACAACAACTAGAGGAGATAAGTTCTTTTTTGACGATGTTAGCATTTCGCCTTTAGTGGTAGATGTTATTCCTCCGTCTATTGATTCGGTGGCAGTCTTGACGGCGACAAGCATCGATATATACTTCGACGAAGCGGTCGATTTAAGTACCGCTAGTATTAGTACAAACTATACTATTGATAATGGAATTTCAGTCTTGTCAGCGGCTAGAGATGCTGTCGATTTCAAACTCGTGCACCTCAGCTTAAGTTCGATGCAGAGTGGCAGTAGCTACAACCTTACCATAAACGCTGTAGAGGATTTAAATAACAATGCTTCGGTTAATTTGAACAGCAGCTTTAGTTATTTTAACATACAAGCTGCAGCATTTCAGGAGATAATTATCAATGAAGTGTTTGCCGACCCTTCACCGGTTGTGGCTTTGCCTGCTTTTGAATATGTTGAATTGATGAATCGTTCTACTTCGGTCATTGATTTGGGCGGCATGTTGTTCAACGACGGGTCTGACAAATTGATACCTTCCTACCTGCTACAACCCGATTCGGTCGTCTTGCTTACCGCTGCTGCCAATGTAGCCTCTTTTAGCGCTTACGGGCCGGTTTTGGGCTTAA
>CAJQQM010000204.1 GCA_905480485.1 uncultured Aureispira sp. | reverse complement strand
TCATAATTAATGATTCCGTTGGGGTCGGCACCATTATCACTATCATCCATAGTAATCGGAACCATCCAAAAATTAGAGGGCAGCGCGGCCCCTATAATTGTACTTGTCGGGTCGTTACAATCGCTAAATGAATCCCCCGTCCAGAACAAGCCGGAGAAGTTAGGGTCGACATCAGGCTCTAAGGCTAAATTTGGTGGGCCAGTATATAAAGCAAACATTAATTCAGACTCCTCTCCCGGTTCGGGGGGGGGTAGCACAAAATTACTATCTGTAAAAACATCAAAGCAATCTCCTTGGCACAAAAGCAAAGGAGCCGTCGCAGGTAAGCCATTTACCAAGGTAGTAACGGTGCCTGCATCAGCAGCACAACCCGAACAACTAACGGTAAAGGTGTAATCAAAAGTACAGCCGTTGGCATCGGTAGTGACACTAAAAGAAACCACAGCTCCATTGTTCAATCCTGTAACCGTAATAGTTTCTCCTTGTGTGCCCGACTGCGTCAAAACCCCTGGGCCTGTATTAGAAATCGTATAAGCTCCAGCGGGAACGAACTCAGGATAGCCTCCACTGAGGGTAACCGTGAGCACATTGGGTGGGCCACAAGACAATACCTGGCTCGCAGTAATAGGATTTAGGTAATTGACTTGAATAGGGGCTCCGATATCGTAGCAGCTATCTAAGTCAATATCATGTCCTAAATTATCATCCAAACCGCCAGAAACGGTTGTAGCAATATCATCCATAGTGATAGGCACCCAATACAAAACATTCCCACTTGCTGCAGCATAACCAAACTGAGGATTGGCTACTAAAAAATCATAAATACTATTTATATCATTTGTTTCTGTAAAATCTTGTCCTGTCCAATAATAGCCTGTCCAACAGGGGTCGGTATCCGGATCATTTGTCGTAGGGGGGCAAGCATAAAGCGCATATCCTAATCCAGGAACATCGGGAGAAGGAGGCAGCACAAAGTCATTGTTAGAGGTGACCGTCATGGAATCACCGGCACACAAATAATAATTATTAGCCCCACTATTGGACAAAGAAACATTTACAGTGCCTACGTCAGCACTACAATTATTTACAATTGAACAATCTGTTGCCCCTAGACCACCGGTTTGAGTTAAGGAAACCTGTTGTTGTGCACCTGCGTAGTTGGTAATCATCATCACATAGACCTCGCCTACAAGCGCATTTGGTATACTCGGCGTTTCATTATTTGTTGTAGAATAACTACAATCTACTATGCTACTGAAAGAAGTACAACTTGATTGCGCAACAGCCAAGCTAGAAAAGGGACCCCAAATTATAAAATCAATATCTGCGGGAGCCGAAAGTAACATATCTATAGGCCCTGCAGTTGAAACTTCGAAATACCAGAAGGTAGGGTCAGGTGCCGACGCAGGGAAGGGAAAGAGTGTATTGCTTAAACAACCGTAATCGGGTCCGGGATAAGCTACATTAGCGTCTACACCACTAGTTTGTACCGTAAAAGATAAACCGGTACTTGTACAAATAGGCGCCATCGAGTCGCAGACTGTGTTGGTTAAAGAAGGGCCACCGCAGGCAGCACCTCCACAGGTGGTGGTAAATACTGTACCCAACAAAACCGAGCCCAAAGTGTAGTCGGCACTATAAATTGGGGTTATTAAATTGGGGTTTTCATAAAGATTATAAGAAATTTCGGCATCAAACAGGCCTGTATTAAAGCTTAGCGAAACCACATCACATCCACTTACTGAGAATGAAAAGGTGGCCGAAAACCCCGTGGAGAAAGTATAAGTATTTGTCACTACACCATTGACAATTACATCTAGGGAAGCACTGTTCCAGCCGTCGCCAAAGGTGTCGAAAAGATCTAAGGTATAGGTACAACCTGCCACGGCACCACCGCAAGAAACACAGCTCACATCTAATACAAAGCATGTAGTTCCAGAGATACAATTGTAATTATTAACTTGTATATACAGGGTACCCGTAAAGGTTGCTACATAGTTTACGGTAGACAACAATCCACAATCGTCGTCATTGTACGCAACAGAAACGGCCGTATTAGCACCATCATAAAGTGTAATTTGCGAATCGCCTCCAGAGGTACTGTTGCAGGTAGTAATTAAATAGGTCTCCCCTGCCGTGACGGGCACAGCGACATATTGTCCTCCCAAGACACAACTTACGGTTGTAACCGACGACCCCGACAAGGCGATAGAAGAATTCAATGCATTGTTAAAGGTGCATTGCGCAAAAATCGACTGCATTGCAAAAAGCATCAACATCAGGGACAGGCAAAAATTTATAACTATTTTCATAAAGCTATTTTTGAAATAGACTAGCTACTTGAGTTCAAAATATACGGTGAATTGATGGGTAATCTAAAAAAAGAAAGACAAGCCCTTTTTAATCTATGATAATATATAATTCAGGTTGGCTATCAATTTTTTTTCTTTCTTCAGCCGAAAGCTTGTTGTATTTCGAGCGATACACAACATGAGGGGATTTGCCGGGTTGATGTAATTCCTGAAGATCTTTTGACATCTGCTGATATGCTTCGGGGTTGTTGTTAAATAATGCTTCTTTTTTGGCGGCATACTGCGCATCAGTAGCGGATGAAAGCCCTAAGTATTTTTGATAGATTGCAACCTTTCGGAAATAAACTTCTTTTTTTTCGGCTTGCTTTTGAGCCTTGTATTGATCTGAAGGAGACAACTGATGAAACGTTATAGCAGTGGTTTGCTTATTGGTCTGTTGCACGCGCTTTAATTCAGTAGGCCTAGCGGTTGTTTGGGTACCACGGGGGATATCAGTTTTTGAGATCGATGGTTTAAGTGATTCACTAACATGGCCTTCGGATCGATTTGAGCTTTTTTTGTCTTGTGCTTTAGTTTGCTGTAAAACAAAGAATAAAGACAAAATTATAGTAAAATAAACGTTCATATTTTCAGTTTGATGTTTTGTTAGGGCACAAAATGTTAATTAAAATTAATTGTTTAGTTGAATATACTAATAAACTGTTAATTAATAAAATTTTAAATTGTCAGCATCAACTTATAGCTTCTTTTATGCACAAAAAAAGCTTTAAACCAAAAAAAGCTACCGAATAGCGGTAGCTTTTTTTAACGGATTGGGACTTATCTAAATTTTATCCTCCACGATTTGAAGAATTTCTAATTCTTGTTGTTTGGCTTGTTCAAGTACCGCATCTGCCTCTTTTAATTTTTGCTGGACATATTCCTTATCCTTGAGACCAGCTAAATTAATTTTTACATTTAAAAATGCACCGTGAACAGCCGTACGGGCACACAATGCACCTACTCCGGCATCCGTAATTGAATTAGGATTACCTATTTCTGCCATACTTCGAATCATTTGCATGCTTCCTAAGGCAGTCTTCATGACCAGAAGCGGTACCTCTACAGCATACTTTGTTGCAGCTTGGATGGCTTCAGTCCGCAGCGATTTTTCTTGTTCTGTACTTTTGGGCAAACGAAAAGCCTCCATAATTCCATTAAAGGAATTGGTGTCCTCGTCAACTAAGGCAAGCAACTTTCTTTTAATACCCTGCCCTTGACCGGCATAGACTGAAAAAGACTCCCAACGACTATCCCAGCCTCTTTTGTGTGCCGAAAGATTGGCGACCATTGTGCCTAATGAAACACCTAATGCTCCAACATATGCGGAGATAGAACCACCGCCAGGGGCAGGACTTTCTGAGGCTGTTTCGTTGGCAAAAGCAGGTAAAGTCATATCTAAAAGCGGCGTTTTTACATCAGCTTGCAACAAATACTCTATGATCTTTTTTTGCGGATCAAAAGGGGTTAATTCGTCAAGGCCCATTGTTTTAACGGCAATTTTAATGATTTCAGCTTCTGAAATCCCTGTAGATCGTTGTTGTTTCTGCAAAAAATATTTTCCGGCATCCAACATAACGTTTAGAGGAACTAAGCCCACCAATTCTGAACCAGTAACGCGCAAACCTCGTTGATTAGCTGATTTACAGCAAGCGTCAAATACTTCGTGCAAAGGCGACACATTTATATCTGTCAAATTCATAGATACTTGGGCAATTCCATATTCTTCTATAAACCACCCTATCCCCTTAACAGACTTACAAGCACCAGGTTCACGCAGTGGTTCTCCCTTTTCGTCTGTTACGATTTTGCCTGTAATTGGGTCACCTTCTCGTTTGACTCGACCTGCCTCGCGAACATCAAAAGCAATGGAGTTAGCACGACGAGTTGATGTCGTGTTGAGATTGATGTTGTAGGCAATCAGAAAATCACGGGCACCAATAGCCGTTACTCCTGCTGTAGGGTTGAAGACAGAAGGGCCGTAATCAGGGTTGAAATCATTTTGTTTTAGTTTAGATTCCATTTTTTCGTACTCACCTGCACGAACATTGGCTAAATTCTTCCACCTTGAGTCAGATGCCGATGACTCGTACAAAAAGATAGGAATGTTTAAGTTTTCTCCGACACGTTTGGCTAAACGTTGCGTATATTGAACACATTCCTCCATCGTAATATTTGCAATTGGAATAAAAGGACAAACATCGGTTGCACCCATACGCGGATGTTCTCCTTGATGCTTAGACATATCAATTAATTCTGATGCTTTTTGGATGGCAAGATAAGCTGCATCTACTACAGCTTCGGGCGTCCCTACGAATGTAACCACCGTACGGTTGGTAGCTTTTCCGGGGTCCACATCTAAAAGTTTCACCCCCTCTACGGTTTCTATTTGATCGGTTATTTGCTTGATAATACTCATATCGCGTCCTTCACTAAAATTAGGAACACACTCTATCAATTGTTTCATTCGTTTTAATTTTGGAATTATAAATGCTGATTGTATGGCAAAAGATAAATATTAGTAAATTGATTTTAATTGAACGTCAAATGTAAAAAGACCCTCGTATTTCTGCAATTATATAGCCTATTGTTTACAAATTAAATAGCAGGCATAGCCTCTTTTCCATCTCTAATCATCATCAACCCGATAAAGGTTAGTAAACCGTTGACCAAGAGCAATTCGAAACCGAACTGATAGCCCATCAACAACCAAGATGAATTAGCATTAATCAAGTAGGTAAACAAGGGGGCACACAAACATACGATGGGAACTAATTGGTCTTTTACTTTAATTTTTGTGAATAAGCCAAAGGAATAAAGCCCCAACAAAGGACCATAGGTATAGCCTGCAATTTTAAAAAGTGCTACTATTACCGACTGATCATTAATGAGCCAAAAAGCAACAATTACGGCAAATAATACTAGCGAAAATCCGATGTGCACCATATACCGTGTTTTGATGGTAGAATTGGTTTGAACTGCGGAAGCGTCGTCCAATAATTTAGAGTCGCCCAATTGTTCGACCACTTGTTTGTCCTTGTTGGTTTTAAATCCTAAAAAATCGATACAAAAAGAAGTAGTTAAGGCCGTCAGGGCAGAATCAGCACTCGAATAAGCTGCTGCAACCAAACCAATAATAAATACAACGCCCACTTCTACCGATAAATGTTGCAAGGCAATCGTAGGATACAAACTATCTGACCGATCAAAAGAGACGCCATTACGCAAGGCATAAATAGCCAATAAAGCACCCATCATCAGAAATATAAAATTGACGAATAACAACACTATACTGAAGCTAAACATATTTTTCTGAGCATCTTTTAAGCTTCGACAAGTTAGATTTTTTTGCATCATATCTTGGTCTAAGCCGGTCATTACAATGGCAATGAACACCCCCGATATAAATTGCTTGAAAAAATTATTGGCGTCGGACCAGCCGTTCTCAAAAAAGAATAATTGCCCCAAGCCTTCTGATTCTATCGAAGACCAGGCATCTGCAAGAGGAAAACCCAAAGCCTGCGTCAATTCTTTGATTGTCATTACAACGGCAATTAGCATGAAGGTAGTTTGAAGGGTATCCGTCCAGACAATTGTTTTAATGCCGCCTTTAAAGGTGTATATCCAAATAAGTACAATTGTCAACAATGCGACTACCCAAAAAGGAACAGCCCATGGTTCGAAAACAAACAGATACAATACCATAGCCACTAAATACAAACGGAAGGAAGCCCCAATGATGCGAGAAACCAAGAAAAATGCAGCTCCTGTTTTGTAAGATGCAGCTCCAAAACGTTTTTCGAGATACGTATAAATAGACGTTAGCTGTAAACGATAATACAAGGGCAATAATAGCGTGGCAATCACAAAATAGCCCACCATATACCCCAAGACCACCTGCATATAAGAAAACTCCATATTCGATGGACTGACGAGGTCGGCATTGAGATAAACCGCCCCAACCATTCCAGGAACAGAGATAAATGTAACGCCCGACAGAGAGGCGCCAATCATACCAAAAGCCACCAAGTACCAAGGGGCTTGCTTATTGGCTACAAAAAAATCACTGTTGTCAGCATTCCTACCAGTTAGATAGGCGATACCCATCAGCAACAAAAAATAAACGGCTACTATACTAAGAATGAGCCCGGGTGAGAGTAATGTCTGCATAAAATTGGGATAAATGAACTTATTTGTATAAATCGGCAATATAGCATGCTTTGATTTCAGCTTCAAACCAATCCACAAAATTAAATAAAATAAAAAAACCTTTTTGTGCTTCTTGTTTTGCAATCTGCTGCATTTCTGACTGATATTTAATCAGCAGTCCTTTAGGGTCGTCCGATTTGTGCTTGATTTTTCTTCTAAAATATTTCAAAAATGTATTCGCAACAAAAAAGAAATTAAATTTCCGATACAAACGAATGCGGGTAGATTCGAGCATGTTTTCAATCAAACGATCATTCCCCAAGCCATGATGTATCAACAAATGAGCTACTTTACCCATATTCTGATACGGCAATAAATAGCTAGCAGGAATTTCTTGTTCGATAAAATTTAACCATTTTAAACATTCATCAAACTTACCCAAACAAAATGTCGTATTTAAAAATAAGATTAAACTTTGAATTAATAATTCGAGGTCGTAGTGTGCCTTATTATGTTTGAAAATTGTCCAGATTGGTTGAATTTGACGATAAGCCTTAGAATAATATTGCCGGTTCACATCGGCATACATTGAAGAAACGGACTGCGCTAAAGACAATTTAACTGCGTAATAACTAGCCGACGACAAAACAGAAATACTAGGATCTTTTTGGAGTGCAATAAGCAGTTTTTGATGCTTTTGATACTGATTGTTTGTAAGGTATATCCATAATAAATTGCGATGAAAGGAATAAACCAAAAAGGGAGAGATATGTGCGGTAGCCCACCCTTCATTCAGAAGGGCAATACGTTTTTTTTCGATTCCTATAAGCGATTCGTAATCTTGCAAACCGTAATATACATAAATCAATATAGTGAGTAGCAAACGCTTTTTTAGAGGATTCGATGTTTGGTCTAATACCCTTAGGGGATAAATCTCATAGGATTTAAGTTGTGCGCTTTGTTCTTTGGTTCGCGCAAATTTGTGTTTCAAAAAAAACAAGCGCAATTCAAATATTTGCTGTTTGAGCGCCGCTACAGATTGTATATATTGTGTATTGTCGCGGACCAAAACAGTTAGTTGCTGTTGTTGTGCGAGGGCTACATCATAACTTTTTTCTTCAGTCACCCAATCTTCCATCAAATCTGTGATTTCTAAGACAAGGCCATAGTAATTGTGTTCTTGTGCCAGCCTAAGTGCCTTGCCTAACACAGCTTTGCCCTGTTGATGTAGGCCTCTGTCGCGCAATAAGATATAGTATCTTATTTTGTCCATAACCTGATATCGTGGGTGCTGAAGTGCATGAAACGCAGCAAGGCTGCGCAACAACAAAGTATAAAGATGATGTTGAACCCGAGGCAAAGGTGAACGAATCCCCTCCGTAACCAAAACTTCTTTGAGGACAGCATCGTCGTATTGTTCTTGTTCTAATATCTTGTCAAAAAGTTTCAGGTAAATAGAACCTTCTCGTTGGTTATTCACCTTAAGGTATCTTTTTTCACTTTTCGACATCGAGTGAATGAGCTCAAATAGTTGTAAACTTTTTTTCATAATAATAGGCCATTCATCGGTACAATCAACAAAGTACTGCCTCCGTTTTTAAGTTCTTTACAAACGATATTCTATTTTATTTAGCCTCTATTTGCCTAATGTAATATAGCTTTTATTGGCCGCACTTGTGCCCCTCAAGAAACGATTAACCCGAAGGCTTAACATAATAATCATGAAGTAAAATAATCATAGTTCTTTATTTTAGACTATATTTGCCCACTATTTTGAAATAAAATGCTTTCATAGGAAGGTTTAGAAAACCGTTAGCCTTCTTCGAGCATCAAAAAAAGAACACTATGGACTATTTTGAGGAATCATTGCATGTACATCGCTACCTAAAAGGGAAAATTGGGATTAGAAATAAAATTGATGTTCGCACACAAGAACATTTATCCCTTGTTTATTCGCCCGGTGTAGCAGCACCTTGCCTAGAAATCCACAAAAATCCTGCATCGGTTTGGGAATATACCATGAAAAGCAACTCGGTTGCGATTGTTACCGATGGCTCGGCCGTTTTAGGCCTTGGCAATTTGGGGGCCGAAGCCTCATTGCCCGTTATGGAAGGGAAAGCGATGCTGTTTAGAAGATTTGGAAATATTAATGCGTTCCCTATCTGTCTAGACACACAAAATACGGATGAAATTGTAGAAACTGTGCGACGCATTGCGCCGGTTTTTGGAGGAATTAATCTAGAGGATATTGCAGCACCGCGCTCGTTTGAAGTAGAAGAAAGGTTGCAAGACTTGGGCATCCCTGTTTTTCATGATGACCAGCACGGCACCGCGATTGTAGTTCTAGGCGCTCTTATAAATGCGTCCAAGCTTGTGGGAAAATCTATGCAAGACCTGACTGTAGTCATCAACGGGGCTGGTGCAGCCGGCATTGCAATTGCCAAACTTCTTCGTTGTGTTGACCATATAGATGGCAGTGTTTGTACGCCTGTTAAAGAAATAATTTTATGCGACAGTAAAGGAATTATACACCGTGAAAGGCAAGACCTAAATGAGGCCAAACAAAAAGCCTTGAACTTTACAAATTATAGCCATCGGAAAGGCAAGCTAAAAGATGCATTAAAAGGCGCAGATGTATTTATCGGTGTTAGTATGGGCAACTTACTCAAATCCGAAGATATTCAAACAATGGCTACCGATTCTGTTATTTTTGCTTTGGCCAATCCGACCCCTGAAATAATGCCCGAAGAAGCTTACAAAGGAGGTGCTGCGATTGTGGGTACCGGGCGAAGCGATTTGCCGAACCAGGTCAATAATGTTTTAGGGTTTCCTGGAATTTTCCGAGGGGCATTGGATGCGCGCGCCAAGCAAATAACACTGAACATGAAACTTGCAGCAGCCTATGCAATTGCCGATAGCATCTCGAACCCAACAAAGGATATGATTATACCGCCGGCCTTGGATGAAATTGTAGCGTACAAAGTAGCGAAAGCAGTGAAAGAAGCTGCCCTAAAAGAACAATAATTAAGTACGCTCGTTAATTGACCCTGAAATATATAGAGATTTCGAAAGACGTCCTAAGCTTTTTTGGGGCGGTTAGTTTGCCCTTAGTCTAGCGCACAACTCTAAAGGGGTATTAGATGGTATTCCTTCGTTTTAGTTTTTTATCTTTTGTTGTATTGTACGATACAACCGATTCGCATCCTCTATTTGTTCAAAACAAGGATTTGGGGATTCGAAGCTATTGTATTTTTGCTCTACAGCCTCGTTAAAAAAAATACTGCCGCGTCCTTTTCGGTGGCTTACTATTTTTAAATTTTTAATTTCAGTGTAAAAATAGGTTTGTAGCTTAGCGCCTTTTTTTAGAATTAAACGTAGGTTGCTAAGTGCATAAATAGTATTTTTTCGTTTGTATAGGTCGTGAAAAAACCGCCCCAAAATAATATACAAGCCCAATAATACGAAGGGAAAACCAAAAATCATGAAGAAAGTATGCTGATTTAAAATAGCGAATCCTT
>CAJQQM010000203.1 GCA_905480485.1 uncultured Aureispira sp. | reverse complement strand
AATTTTTTATGGGGATTCTAACAATACTTATATACTTTAATGCCAAAAAAACTTATTTTAGCTGCTTATTCCATCAACATCTAAATAAGCTAAAATGCTATATGCGATAATAATAATTAGCAGTATCTTGGGCCTTTGGTTACTATCAAGATTGTTTTCTTCTCAAAACAGTCAAACTAATGCGCAAGGGACTCCTCCAATCTTTGCTGCACTCAAGGAGGATGGATACCGTATGCAAACAACGAGTTATTGTACAAAATTCGAAAAAAAATCGAGTGATGAATCGATTGAAATCGAGTTTTCGTCGCCCAAACGAAATCAGTACAAAATGGATGTTGATTTTTATAAAAAATCGTTTAATATTCAGTTGCCAAATAACATCAGCCCTGGATTTTTTGAGCATATTGTCTTTCGTAATTTCTACAATAAATGTATAGAAGAATTACAGATAGAATTATTACCTAATGTAGCCAATTCAGGTTATTTTACCCGCACTTCTATCCAAAAAGATCAAATCAATACTTTCGATTTTCAAAGCCTTCAAGATATATTAATCAAGCACCGACATTTGTTGGATAACTTTGATTTTGTTGATCAAAGCGAACTTGATAATGATTTTTATAAAGCCCTTGAATCTGAAGGCTATGTTCATCAGTTGTCTACTCAGAATATGCTGGTCCGATATAGCAAAATTATAGCTAACTGCCATGCGAGTGTATACTACATTAAGGCCTTGGATATGTTATTTTTGGCCATATCTCCTACAAGCGAAGCTGCAATTCAAGAAGATTTTAGAGATGCTTTTACACAATTGCATCATTTTAACGAAAAAGATGAAACTACACAGACTTCGGCAATAGCCTATCCTTCTGTTGATACCTTTCGACAAATTGAGTTCGAATTAGTCGAGGCTTTACAACAACAAATAATTGAAGAAGAGTAAAATTATCCATTTTATTTATTCGAATATAAAAGCAGCTTTATAAACATTATTTATAACTTTGCATCCTAACAATTAACGCCATCTAATATGGAGGAAAAGCTTAAGGCATTTGAACGTCTGTTAAATATCATGGACGATCTGCGGGAAAAGTGCCCCTGGGATAAAAAACAAACCTTAAAAAGTTTAAGTCTGCTCACTATTGAAGAGACCTACGAGTTGACAGATGCCATCCAAGAAGGGAATTTAGAGGATTTAAAAGGAGAGATTGGCGATTTGATGTTGCATTTAGTATTCTATTCTAAAATAGCCAGTGAAACCAATGAATTTGACATCACCGATGTGCTTAATACCGTTTGTGATAAACTTGTTCATCGCCATCCTCACATTTATGGAGATGTTGTTGCGGAAGACGAAGCGGCAGTCAAAAGAAATTGGGAGCTCTTAAAGCTTCAAGAAAAAGGAAAAAAATCTATCCTTCAAGGGGTACCCAAAAGCCTACCGGCTATCGTCAAGGCCTATCGTATCCAAGAAAAAGTTAAACAGGTTGGGTTTGACTGGGAAGATAAAGAAGAAGTTTGGGATAAAGTAGAGGAAGAATTGGGAGAATTACAACTTACAATTGACGATAGAGAAGGCGAAGAACGCATCGCTGACGAATTTGGTGATGTCTTATTTGCCCTTATCAATTATGCTCGTTTTCTTAACATCGACCCTGAAGCTGCCCTCGAACATACCAACAAAAAATTTATTCGTCGTTTTCAATATATAGAACAATCTTCTGACAAACATGTCAGCGAATTATCTTTGGACGAGATGGACCAACTTTGGGACGAAGCAAAAGAGAAAGAAAAAGAATAACACTGTCAATTCAACCATTAACAACAAATTAAAACTATTCATGTACGTTTCAGACCGATTAAAAAACATGGCCGAATCAGCTACTATAAAGATGGCTGAATTAGCACGAGAACTAAAAAAACAAGGCCATGAGGTAATCAGTCTTAGTTTGGGAGAACCTGACTTTGATACCCCTGAACATATTAAATCAGCCGCAACAAAAGCCCTCAACGAAGGATATACCAAATATACGCCTGTCCCTGGTCTTTTAGAATTACGTGAAGCTATTTCCGAGAAACTTCAACGCGACAATGGACTAGATTATGCAAGCAATCAAATAGTTGTTTCAAATGGCGCTAAACAAAGTATTGCTAATCTTTCTCTTTCTTTGCTAAATGAAGGAGACGATGTAATTATTTTTGCTCCATATTGGGTCTCTTACAAAGAAATCATTCGTTTAAGTGGTGCAAACCCTATATTTGTAGATGCCAAAATTGAGCATGATTTTAAAATAAATGCTGTTGATTTAGAAGCAGCAATTACCGACAAAACCCGACTGGTTTTGTTTTCGTCACCTTGCAACCCAACCGGCATGGTGTATACCAAGAAAGAATTTGAGCCAATTGTAGAGGTTTTGGAGAAGCACCCGAATATTATGGTGGCTTCGGATGAGATTTATGAGTACATCAATTTTTCGGAGGAAGGACATTGTAGTATAGCTAGTTTTGAATCCATTGCAGACCGATGCATTATCATAAATGGGTTTTCAAAAGGTTTTTCGATGACAGGTTGGCGCCTTGGCTATATGGCTGCACCGCTTTGGGTAGCAAAAGCTTGTGCTAAAATGCAGGGACAATTTACATCAGGGGCCAATGCCTATGGCCAAAAAGCTGCTGCAGATGCTTTATTGAGTGATATGTCTCCTACCAAAATCATGAATGAAGCCTTTCGCAAAAGAAGAGATTTGGTTATTGCACTGCTCAAAGAAATTGACGGATTTAAAGTGAATCATCCGGAAGGCGCTTTTTATGTTTTTCCAGATATAAGCGCTCTGTATGGCAAAAAATATGCTACTAAAACCATTCGCAATTCTGCTGATTTTTGTGAATACATTCTCAACAAAGTTCATGTTGCTATTGTAGCAGGTTCTGCTTTTGGTGCCGACGAATGTGTACGTATTGCTTATTCTGCCTCTGAAGTACAATTAAGAGAAGCTATTCGAAGAATCAAAAAAGCGGTCGATGCCTTGGTCTAATCGTTCGATTAATTTATGAAAAAACAGTTTTGGATACTTATCTTATTTTTATTTTGTGTAATTAGCCTATTGGCAGATGTCGTCAATGACAAATTCCACTTAGTTGATTTTGAGGTATATTATCGTACAGCTGTTCGAATGATCGAAGGTGGGCCAATTTACAGGATTGATACCGATGGGCATTTTGTTTATAAATATGCCCCCACAGCCGCTCTTTTTTTTATACCCTTCACCCTTATCAGTTTTGAAATAAGTCAATGGCTTTTTTGGTTTTTACTAGCTTTGGTCCTGGGCAAAACCTTATACTTACTTTATAGTCTTTGCCAAAACAATAGGCACAAAAAAAGCATTAACGGTGTTATATTGGCTGCCTTACTAACAGTAGGAACGCATGTGCATTTAGAATGGCATTTAGGCCAAGTCAATAGTATATTGTTATTGTTGTATGTATTGATTATTTACGCCTACCACGAAGACCGGCCTAAAACAATAGCGGCATTGCTTTCTGCTAGTTTATTTGTCAAACCATTTGCATTGATTTTTTTGCCATATCTCCTCTTCAAAAAACGCTTTTCGGCCCTTTATTTCAGTTTCATATACACCCTAGTATTCGCTTTTTTACCGCTTTTTTTCTATCCTTCTTATGCCCAATTTCTCGACTTGTACAACGCTTGGTTTAATGAACTAAATATTGAAATGAGCGCTAAGCAAAACCTTTTTGCGCTCAGAAATCATAGTATATTTTCGGTAATTGCTCGTTCTGCCTACCTTGATACTATCTTGGTTGGGGTAGCCGTTCAACAAGCGTTTCAATTAAGCATACTTGGCATCATGGCGCTTAGTTTTCTTTATTACATCAAAAAAGGCAGCTATATAGTAGAGGCTGCAACTGGAGAATTGGCCCTTTTGTGTGCTTGGATACCACTTATAGCTTTTAGTAGTCAAAATGCTTATTTATTTAGTTTACCACTACTTATCTATCTTTTCACTGCCTTTGATGAGCTGAATATTTGGTTTAAGACCCTTTTGGTTGCAGCCTGTATTTTGCTAGGAATTAATATTTACGAGCTTATGGGAAAAGCAAGCTACCAATTTTTGCTTGACCACTCTATTTATGTTTATGGCAGTATTTTACTTGTGGCAGTGGCTTTCAAACTGCGGACACAGCGTGCAGCTGTTGCAACCAAAAAAATGCCTATCCTTTAGAAGGATAAGCATTTTAGTATAGTTTTATTGAAAAATCAATCTTGTAAACAACGACAAGAAAGACCATAATCTTTAGCAATCAAGCCTTTCGTAATAGCTGTTGAACCATTTACTAATTTACGACGCCATACGGTATCTACGGATGTTTGAGTAGAGGTCCATAGACTCGCTTCTGAAGTGAGGTTCGAAAAACTTGAATCAGGGTTCATTTGCCCGGCAGGATAAATATTCATTCCTGATAAATTATTACCATATCCAAAATTCCATCCATCTATTGACTTGAGTAGTGAACCAACAGCATTTCCTCCTAAAGAATTTTCTAAGGTTGACCATTCTACATCAGAAGGCAAATGCCAGCCTGAAGGACAAATCATATTGGCATCTATCCATGTATAAAAACGACCATAAACAGCTGCAGGAAAGCTCGAATCAACAAAAGAACTGTTGGTTTCATAATTTAAGTTTTCAGCCATCCATACCTGTGTACCAATATCAACCGTTCTGTAATACTTTCCATCTCTGCTGTCTTGCATCCAAGGTATCCCTGTCGCTGACACCACCAAAGGAGAACCCGACAAAGCAGTTGCAACAATCGTAATCGTTTGCGTCCCGACAGTGTTCCCTAAAGTCCATAGTGCGCGGGCAAAGCCTAGACTATCGGTAGTAAGTAGCAAACTATCAGCTGTTTGCCCAGCAGAACTTAGCTGCCCAAAACTACTACTATCCACCCTAAAAACGATTTCATACCCTGTAAAAGGCATACCATTTTGATCAAATACGCGCACAATGACACTATCGGACAATTCTAAATTTATAAATCCGCTTTGATTCTGACCGGATATAAACTGAAGCGCTGTTCCAGCGGGTTCAGGTTCTTTTTCGCATCCTATCCACAAGAGTGTCACTAGGGTTAGGGCGATTAAAATTGCAGTATTTTTTTTCATCTCTTTTCTATCAAATTCTAATGTATATAGTTGTTTATAAGCTGCCAATTTAATAAAAAGGCTTTACTTTAGTAGCTTATTATAAAAATATCTAATAAATCACTCGATGTCATTTAACTAATCGGTATTACCAAGCCCCTAAATTATCCTCTTTACGCTCCAAAAGTGCCATATAAAACCCATCATAACCCTGGTCTTGTGGCAAAATGACTTGCTCTTTTATTAGTTTAAACGATGCTCCGAAATCAGAGCTCAAAAATGCAGCAACTTGTTCTTGGTTTTCTGATGGCAATACACTGCAGGTAGCATAAACCATCTGCCCTCCTTTTTTACAAATCGGCGCATATTCTCTCAATATTTTTTGTTGCAAATGCAAGGTTTTAGTAAGTAGTTTAGCGTTAAATCGCCATTTTATTTGAGGACTGCGTCGTAAGGTACCTAAGCCTGAACAAGGGACGTCAAGCAAGAGTCGGTCGGCCAATCCATATAATTGTTCAATACTCTTGTGGCTACGAATCAATTGTGTTTTTAGGATGGTCACCGCAGCTCGTTTCGATCTTATTTTAAGCTGTTCTAATTTATTGGCTGCCACGTCTAACGATAAAATTCGTCCTTTGTTTTGCATCATAGCTGCAATGTGCAAACTCTTGCCGCCTGCTCCGGCACAAGCATCCACCACATACATACCCGGCTTGACGCCCAAAAAAGGAGCTACTTGCTGAGAGGAGGCATCTTGAATTTCAAAATATCCACGCTCGTAAGAAGGCATATTGGTCAATTTCCTTCGAGTGGGCACCAAAAGTGCCGCATCCTGATTTAGTTCTTGGGTTTCGATTCCTTTGCTGTTTAGTACATCCATCAAATCACGACGACTTGTTTTGAGCGTATTAGCCCTCAATACCAAGGCAGCCTGTTCATTAGATGCTTTTAGAAAGGGTTCCCAAGCTGCCCCTAGTTCGTTGAAACCTCTTTCGTCCAACCAATCTGGAATAGAGGCATGTATCTTGCGGCTGCCAATAAGTTGTTGCTGCCGTTGCTTGACAGTAGCAGTATCTAAACCCTCAAATTGTTCCCAATTTGGCAATTCTTGGTCTTCTAATATCCATTTAATTCCCAAAATATGCCACCAATCAGCTTCGGTTACAGGAGGGGCTCCTTTTATTTCGTAAAAGAGCCGGTACCATCGAACCGTATCGTAAACCGTTGATGCCAAAAATTTACGATCTTTCGACCCCCATTTTTTGTTGGATCGGAGCAGAGATGCAACGACCTGGTCTGCTAATTTTCGTTCTGAAAATATTTTTTTCAATGCAGCCACAGAGGCTGCAACTAAATTTCGATATAGTCTCAATTTTTTGTATTTTTGTATCATCAAATTTTCAATTCGCTAAACTTCACTGCAAGTTATGTAAATTAAACAGCAAATCTTTTAATAAATCGTTCGTTCTAATCAATTCGTTCAAAATTTAATGCCAATGGAAACAATAACTAATAATCTCAGTTCTGCAGATTTGATGCAACTCGAAGACAAGTATGGAGCGCATAACTATCACCCTCTTGCTGTGGTTTTATCGCGCGGAGAAGGGGTCTATGTGTGGGATGTCGAAGGCAAACAATACTTCGATTTCTTATCTGCCTATTCTGCCGTTAACCAAGGGCATTGTCATCCAAAAATTATTAAGGCCTTAACCGACCAAGCTCAAAACTTGACCTTGACCTCCCGTGCCTTTTACAACGATCAATTAGGGCCTTACGAACAATACCTTACGCAATACTTTGGATTTGACAAAGTATTGCCTATGAACAGTGGCGCTGAAGCCGTTGAAACGGCTATCAAAATTACACGCAAGTGGGGCTACGAACAAAAAGGAATCCCTAATGGAGAAGCGATTATCATAGTATGTGGCCAAAACTTTCATGGACGTACGACAACCATCATTTCCTTTTCGAGCGATCCGGATGCTAAAGGAAATTTTGGGCCTTATACTCCAGGATTTGTCTCCGTTCCTTACAACGATCTTGAAGCCCTACAAACAGCCTTAGATACTCATGGAGATAATGTAGCGGGTTTGCTTGTTGAGCCAATTCAGGGAGAGGCCGGTGTTTTTGTACCTGACGAAGATTTCATCCCTACTGCTGCAAAGTTGTGTAAGGATCGTAATGTTTTGTTTATTGCCGATGAAATTCAAACCGGTATTGCCCGTACAGGGGCCTTGTTGCGTATCTGCGGTGATTGTAGTTGTGGTGCTACTTGTGAGCGTCAAGATACCTATACCGAACCAGATGTTCTTATTTTAGGTAAAGCAATTTCTGGAGGCGTTTACCCTGTTTCGGCTGTTTTAGCCAACAACTCCATTATGCAAGTGATACATCCTGGACAACACGGAAGCACCTTTGGAGGCAACCCTCTTGCTTGTGCCGTTGCCGTAGCAGCCCTTGAAGTAGTCAAAGACGAAAAACTAGCAGAAAATGCTCGTCGACTTGGTAATATCTTTAGAGCGCGCATGAATCAACTAGCACAAAAAACAAATTTGATCAATTTAGTTCGCGGAAAAGGCCTTTTGAATGCTATTGTAATTAATGACAGCCCCGAAAGTTCTACTGCCTGGAATCTTTGTGTTCAGCTAGCTGAAAATGGATTGTTGGCCAAACCTACTCATGGCAACATTATTCGATTCGCCCCTCCACTTGTGATGACAGAAACACAACTTGACAGCTGCTGTGCCATCATCGAAAAAACCTTTTTAGAATTTAAAAAATAGCCTACCGAAAGCATCGATCAATTTTGTAAATCATTGATTGCTTGAACGGCTTTTCGGGTATTCTGATCTTTAGGGTGCCTGTTCAAATATAGATTATAATACTTCAAGGCTTCATCTAATGAAGCCTTGTTTTTTGTAGGGGCTGCTTGGTACTTCCTAGTGTACAAAAGAGCCAAAGAAGTAAGGGCTGCATCTGTATATAGGCTTTCATTGCGTAATTTATTAAAATAATAGATACTTTTATCGGCATTTTGATTTAGGTAAGCGTTCGCTAATCTAAGTTGAATATCTTGTGCATTAGGGTATTGTATGGCTGCTTGATTTAAGACCACAATTGCCGCGGTGGTATCTAATTTTTTTTCGAGAATGGTTGCTCGGTGTAGGAATACTGTTTTATTATTTTTATGATACTGTTCAGCCCTGTTCAGCATACTTATGCCCTCTTCGTAGCGTCTTTGTTTGGTGGCTAATTGAATATAAGTAAGATAAATATTGACCGACTGTGGATAGTTTAATTTTTCTAATTGAGTGATACAACGTTTGTATACCATTAAATCGCGCTTGAATATCGCGGCTTTCATCATCAATACATAAATCTTTGGGGTATTGGGCTGACGTTCTGAGGCTTTGGCAAACCACTTGATAGCCTCTGCGTATTGCCGATTATCAAGTGCGAGTTGACCACGCTCAATAAGTTGCTTGGTTGCCTCTGACTGAGCCTGCATACCAAAAGAATATAGAAAATAACATAGAACTAAAATAATTCTCATAGAAGCAGTGGTGTAGGTTCATTAAATGCCGTCTGAATATACTTAATAAGCTAATTAGGCGTTTTCATTATGGTAATTAAAGTAAAATTTAGCATTTTTTTTCAGAAAATTAACGTTATTGTTCTATTATTGAATGAAATAAATTTATCTATGTTTAAATATGGTTGCATCCTTGTGTTGATAAGCCTCTTTTCGATGGCTTGTAAAACGGTAAATAATGTTCAAGCGCCTGCTAAAAGCCCCTCGCTTCTTATTGGAAAATGGCAAGTGAGTACCTTTGAATTTCGCAATGGAAGGGTAATGCCTGGTGCATTTATGGGCTATCCTCAATACGAATTTACAGAGGATGGATATCGGATCAAAACACTAAACACCGAGCCGAGTCCTCCACCGGATAGTATTCCTTATGAAGTCTACGGAGACAGTATTCGCTATCCAAAGCATCCTAAGTTTCCAAGAATGCACATACAATTTTTACAAAAAGATAGCTTAGTACTGCGTAATGAAAAGCTAACTTGGTTTTTACACCAATAAATTCAACTAATTTATAGCTACTTTTATTGTGCCCAGCAAATTTGGTACAAAAATAGTTTAAGGGATTATTATTTAACAGCCGATATGTCGGCAAAATACAGAAAGCATGCACAGAGTAAGTAACTTGAAAGTCTTTGGTATATTATTTATTACACTTTTATTGGTACAACTATCCTTCGCACAGGACAAGGAAGATCTTAAGACAGCAAAAAATCTGGTTAAAGTAAACAAATGGCAGTGCGACAAACTACAAAAAGATGGTAGAGAACTAAACGTAAAAGGCCTAGTAGGTATAGTAACGATGCAATTTTCCATCTTCAAAGAACGAAAAAACAAAAAAATAACAACAGGCAGTGGTCAAGAAAAAACCAAAAAAGTATTGGAAATAACCAATGTTTTCAAAATGGAAATGGGCGGAAATGATCGTATTTTCAATTACAATGTTAGTAATGATTCCATTCAATTTGTTGGATTAGACGGCTTCAATGATTTTAGGGTTGTACGTTCCGACAAAAATGAATTAGTCATTGAACAGGAACTCGACAGCAGTATATTCAGATGGACAATGTTGCCTGCACCTAAAGAAAAAAAGAAAAAATAATCCGCAAGGTCTGTTTATTAAACCGCAAAAAAGCTTTCAATTTATTTTTTGAAAGCTTTTTTTCTTTTGGACTAAGAGATACAACTTATTAAAAATTAAATTTAACTACCAACGCTCTTAAACTGAATATATAAACCTTTAGTTACTTACTTCAATTTAGTTCTAACATTGGTTTTTGAAGTTTTACATCCAAGACATTCCACGAAAACTCCTGCTGTTTAGTAAGTGCTTTCTTGAAAATTTCCTTTTTGGGGTTTAAGAGAATGATTAGCACCTAAAGCGCGACGCTTCTACAAAAGAGCATTGGTAGTAAATTCAAAATTGAATCATCAAAAAACAAAATAATTAGTAGAAAATCAAACCACAAATTATTTTTTAAATTAGCACAAAAAACTATTTAAATGAAAATAGTTTTGGTGATTTATAAAATATTTCATAATTTCGGGCTATCGTAAAACATTAAATATTAAAAAAATTAGCTAACATTTAAGGTTTTACGATTTAATTGATTGATTTTTGGTGATTACAAGGTTTGTAGATTTATTTCTGCAAACCTTTTTTTTTATTTCTAAGGAAAGTGACTGCTTAGAAAGTGATTCAAGACCATTTTTAAGCCAGTGAACGCACATTTAAACGAATTGACCGAAGGTTAACCCAAACAAAAAACAAACAAAAGGCAAGTGCAAAGGCTATTACAAGAGGATGAAGCCAAAAAGATAAAGGATAACCTTGTGCTGCAATTAGACCGGTTAGCAAATATTTGGTTGAGACCAATCCTAACATAACCAATATACTAACTATCGCAAACAATCGAAGCAAATTACGAGAAAGCACCCGAACAATGCTCGTAGTTGTATACCCAAGTTGGATTAACCGTTGAATAGATGCCGCTGATTGTGCAATAAGTAATTGATAATTTAGGACAAAAACCAACATTGCCAGGCCAACGATAATTAGGGCTATTATTAGAATCAAAAACACCAAAAGATACAAGGTTGATTTCAATTCCCCTCCTATCAAGCCTCCGCGTGCAATTTCGTAATGATGCTGTTCCAAAAATTGTTCTAAAGCAACACTGTACGGATTGTCAGTCGATGCAATTATTTGGGTCGGCATTTTAGCTTCGCTGCCTTCTCCGTAGCGGTCGTTGGCGTATTGCATAAATGAAGGCGGTGTCAGAATGGAATTGACATTAGGTGTAAAAGCATGCACGTAGGCATCAAATGTTTCTTGTTTGCCTTGACCACTAATCGTAACTTTAAAATCTACAAACCCGATAGAAGCTGCCGAAAACTTGGGTAGACCCTGACTTGGGGCAAAACCAAAATTGTACAATGCTAGATAATCGGAGGACAAAACAATTGGAAGTTTGTCTCCGGGCTTCCAGGTAAAATTGCGTTCATCTATCCCAAGAAAACTAGGGGCTAAAGACTGAAAAAAAAGTAAGGTTCGAAAACCCATTTTTTGGCTAGTAAGTGATACTTTGTATGAATTAGAAACAAAAGCGTCGACTTCTTTGAAAAAAGGTTGCTGTTTGATTAAATCAAACTCTTCTTTAGAAAAACGAAGCGGCTTACCGTAATTTTTTTCAAGGATCTTATTGATGACCAGAAAATTATCATCGCGAGCCCCTTTGCTCAACACTTGCACATCTATAAAAACTTGCAAAGCAAACAAGAGCAAAAAAAGACCCGTAAATATACCCAAACAAGCGCCTACTGTTTGGCCTGTACTTTTACCATCGAATAATACCTTTTTCAGCATTTTAAAAAGTATTTAGGTGGTTAGAGATAACGACGGCGGACTAACTTCACAAAATCTTTGGCGATTTTCTTTTTTTGTTTATTCAGCCATTCATAGCGTTCGACAAGGTCTTTTTCGATGTGTACCCTAGCTAAGCTAAAATCATTGGCCTCATTAAATAATTTGACAGATTGCTGAAACTGAGCTACATCTCCGGCAAACAACTCATTGATGTACAGAAATTTTTGATTGAGACCTAGTGCTTTACTCAAATCACTGATAGGCGTTTCGCTGAGCTTTTGAGATAAGTCAGTCGCTGCTTTAAATTGAAATAATTCTTCGTATTCCTCTTTGAAGCTTTCCATCTTTGTAACTAACTTGGCATCGGAAAGCAGCGCAGGTTTTGCTGATTTTTCATCCTTATCAACAGGCGTTTCGTTCACACTATCTATCAAAACTTCAGCTTGGTTTTTGGAGATTTTTTTAGGCTGCTCTTTGGGCTTAGATACTTCTTTTGGACTGCTGTCTTGCTGAACGAATACAAACTGCGGCCCCTCTGAGACGGGTTCAGTAGTTGTTTTTTCTTTTACTTCAACAGGCTTTTGTACCGCTGCTGTTTCTTGCTGAACTTCCGCAACGACACAAGCTTCATACAATTGACGAATTGACGCCAAAAAAGCATCTTTATCTAATTGAGCAAGCTGTTCCTCATTGGATTCAAGGTAACTAAAAAAACGATTTACCTTAGCTAGTTTTTTTTTGATGTGCTGAAGATTCATGATAAAATTGTAAATTGATATTAGAACAGATAAACTTACTTTCTAACGGTGAAAATAATAAATATGTATGAATGAAATGATATTTTTCAAATTTCGTGCCTTGAATTACCAATCCGTATGTCTTTCCCAAGAGTTTTGCCCTAAAACATCTTCTAATACAGAAAGATAACTTTGATACCTTAGTATGCTAATTGCCCCTGATTCTACCGCTTCTTTTACGGCACAGTTGGGTTCATTCACATGTAAGCAATCTGCGTACTTGCAATGCTCAGAACAATCAAATATCTCTCTAAAATTATGGGCCACATCCATCGGTTCCATATTGATGAATCCCATTTCTTTGATGCCCGGAGTGTCTATGATAAAACCACCTTGTTCTAGTGGGTACATTTGTGAAAAAGTGGTGGTATGCATTCCTTTACCTGAATAGTCAGATATCTCTTGTGTAGTGATTTCCAGATCATTTTGAATACTGTTGATGATAGATGATTTGCCCACACCCGAATGCCCCGACAATAAAGTGACTTTGTCCTTAAGAAGGGATTTTAGGGTATCAATTCCCTCGCCCGTGTGGGCCGAAACGAGAATGGTAGGATACCCAATTTGTTCATAGAGGTCGGCTAAGCCTTTCTGAATGAGTTGATCGTCTTTGGTATATATGTCTGCTTTATTAACAATAATATAACTGGGAATATTATGAGATTCGGTCGTAAGCAAAAAGCGGTCGATGAAACCGGGCTTTAACATTGGATTTTGAATGGTAACAATTACAAATGCTTGATCAATATTTGCCGCTAGCAAATGCATGTAATGTTTTTTGCGTGTTGATTGTCTCAAGACATAATTTTCACGAGGAAACAATTTAGAAATCATCCCCGTCTGCAAACCTTTTTCTTGTTCTACAAAAACCCGATCTCCTACAGCAATAGGATTGGTTAATTTGAGCTTACCCAATCTAAACTTGCCTTTTATTCGGCAGTCCATCAAGCGATTATCTTCTAGCCGGACAATGTACCACTTTCCTGTAGATTTTATTACTATACCCTTCAATATAAAGTTTTTATGTAAAAAAAGTTGGAATAAACAGTGGTAGCCTTGTGTGTTATTGGTTCGACCAACTTGATAATCCCAATAGGCTTATACTACCTAATTACACTAAGATAAAATCTTTTTAACAAGTTCTGTTTATTCCGCTTAGTCAAATTATAAAAATTATGAAATAACTTTCTTTTTTTATTTAAAAACAATTACATTTAAATGCTTTTTAATAGGCGTCAGTGGGCATTAAACGAAGTATTTAGCCTATTGCGAAGCTTGCGCAGCATTCCCATATATTTTTTGACCATCTAATCTTTTTTTCATGTCCAATCCAACTGTTTATATCTTTTACGCCCAAGAAAATAAAATTGAAGCGGAATTGCTGTCTGCTGACTTCCAAAAAGCCAATCTAACTTGTATAACAGCCATGGCTAACAGTGAGAAAGTTCAACAACTAGAAAGCAACAGCAATGCCACTGCCCTATTGTTAGTCAGCGATAATTTTCTCAAATCAATTGACTTAACCGAGCAACTCGAACAATTATTATCAGCTGCATTCCAAAGCCAAGTTGTGACGGTACTTACACACGGCAGGCGTACAAATAACAAAGGCACTGCACTCCAAGAAGTTTACCCTACCAAAATCAAGACGCTCAACAATGTCATGTTTTACAGAGATTTTTGGTACGAAAAATGGATTAGTCTACGCAAAGTTGCCAAACAAGCTAGCGGAGAAAACCAAGCTGAACTTAATCGTCAGAAGGATATTGCTAAAAAAATGTCCGTTGGAAGTATAAGTACTTATATCCGTCAGATAAACAACAATACTCAGCTAGATTGGGATACCCTCTGTGCCGATAATTATCAATCATTTTTTGATTTAATTGGTTGGAATTCCGCTCAGATTCCTGCTGACTTTGAACGACAAGAACTCCCTAGCGAATTGGAACAAGAACCTGCTGAACAAAGCAGTATCGAGCTTGCTAATGAATCGCTTAGTCAAGAAGCAGATTCAATTGACATTGACATTAATGAAGATTCTAAATTAATTGAACAGCAGGAACAACAATTAGAGATAGAAAATGTGCCAAATGAAGATAAGGAAGCAGCAAAAAACCTAGTAGTTCGGCAAGATGAACTGCCGGCTGTTGAGGAAACAATATCCAACAATATAGAGCAATCTGAAGATGAAACAGCCCTAAAAACGACCGATACTGAAAACATGTTTATCGAGGCTGCAACATTTACTGAAGCAGGCAATTTTGAAGCAGCCAAAGAAGTTTATTTGCGTATGTTACAAAAAGACCCTTACAACGGTCAAGCTTTGATGTGGCTATCCCGTTTGTTAGCGGCACATTTTCCAGAAGAAGTGCAGGCAGCTGCCAATGCCTACCGCAAATCGATTATGGTAAACGACGAAAATGCTGATTTATATTATGAATATGGCATGCTACAAAAAGAACAACTTCAGGCTTATTCAAGAGCGGCAGATGCCTTTAATTCGGCATTAGATATAGATTCAATGTACGAAGAAGCCTATTTGGGATTGGCTTACTGCCAAAAAGAAATGGGTATGGAAGTTCAAGCTAAAGCAAATTATCTACAAGCCTGTATTTTGCATTCAGAACGTTTTGAAACTAAAGAAAACGATCATCACTTTGGCGTTATTCGACTTGTCGAAGAAAGTAACGAAGAGGAAGAAGAAGCGCTAGATATAGCTCCTAACCCTAATGCAGACACGGTTGTTTTGGTAACAGGGGCTTCTGCAGGAATTGGAAAATCTATTGCGCAACAATTTATAATGAATGGTTATAAGGTAATTATAACAG